>DASYZB010000086.1 GCA_035946615.1 Verrucomicrobiia bacterium | reverse complement strand
AGCGAAGGCCAGCGCGAAGCGTTTGGATCTCAGTTCCGCCTACCGCCCTCCAGCGTGCAATCATACCGTTCCAACCGCCTTCATTCTAAAAGCTCCTTCCCCTTCTACCCAAACTCAGCCACTAAATTCCCCGAATATCCTTATAATGGAGCAAAGCGGTTTTTTCCTGAGCACCAGCGACCGAAATGCGAAACTCTTTGTCGGTTCCGAGACCAAGTGGCGCCCGAACCAAGTTTTTCAGAAGTTTTTCAATCGTCTCTTCATCGATCCCCTCGCCCTTAATCTCGGAGGTATCGTACACCGTCACATCGTCCTCTGGAAGAAACTGAAGCGCCCCAACGCAATCTCGCCCTATCTGAAAGAGCAGGCTGTAAGCATCCGTGCCTTTTGCTCCAACCCTTTCCGCCACTCGCCGCCGGAGTTCCTCTGAGTCCGGCAGGAGGTTCTCGAACACAGCCACCACCCGATCTCCCTTAAAAGCATCATCCCGTAGCGGGAGCGACATCGAAATCGGGAAGGTATTGCTCCAGGATAACCAACTCTCATCGTATTGAAACGAGATAGCCCCGCTCGTCTCTTTCAAAAGCCGGCCGACCAACCGGTTATTTAGGAGGACCCGTAACGGTGTATTTGTAGGCTTCCGCGGCATCAAAAATCAGTTTCTATGCCCAAGTCTCCTTTGGAACGCGATGCAATACGAAATTCAAGGTCCAGGGCGGAAAGGACTTTCAGGATTGTTTCGAGCTTGGCAGCCTCATTCCCGTTCTCTATCAACGAAATGGTTTCCTGGCGCAGGCCGGCTTTGGCACCAAGCGCGCCCTGGCTCAATCCCCGGCGCTTACGGGCGCGGCGGATTAAGTTGCCTATCTGTTTCGGATCACGGGCTAAATCACTCACACAGTAATTATGTGTCAAACCCGATAATTCGTCAATATAGTAAATAACACATAAATATGGATTATGCGCTTAAGCAGATAACTCCTCTCCTGCGATTGCTTTTGAAATTTCGGCCATCGGGTGTTCCGTTACCCAGACCTGGGACCTAAAAGTCTTTAGTGACACGAAGGTTCCATGCTCCGAGGGATGAGAGCCAAGAACATGGCGTTTCCAATCTCCGAATGAGAGCTATGGACCTTCAGTGCCGTTCTCGCGCCGTAGACAATGAATCCCCAAAGTCGATTTCTCCTGTCACGCGGTTTATCATGGCCGATCATCATGCTCTAGTCGTTTGCCCATGCTCACGACATCATCCACTGAGTAACCGAGCCGACGATAAAACTCAATCACAGGCCGGTTGGAAGTGCGGATCTGGAGGTTGATCTTGGGGCAACCTGCTTTCCGAAGCAACCGCTCCGCCTCGGCCACGATCGCCCGCGCCAAGCCGCAGCGCTGGAATTCGCGAGCAACCGCCAGGTAATTGAGCCACCCGCGGTGTCCTTCGTAACCGGCCAAGACTGTGGCCACGACTTGTCCATCAACTAATCCCACGTGGAACCACTCCGGGTTGATCTTGCGCTTGCGGCAGATGTCGCGGTGGGGATCGTTCCAGGGGCGAACTAAATCACACTGTTGCCAAAGGGCGATGACGGCCGGCTCGTCTTCCGACTGAAAGCATCGGATCTTCATCGACCTGCGGGAGGATTTCATGTCGGTCTCAGGCTGCCCTGCTCTTTGATACTCATGCGCATCAAACGCGTCAGGTGCACGCAGTACAGCAGGGGGATTGCGCCAAAAACCCAAGCTTATCAGGTTCCCTCCGCTAAATTAAAGACCATTAGGCCGGCCGCCTTCGCGAGCGCTATTTGGTCGGTGTCAAAAGAGAGCAGGGCGTCTGCCCCAACCTCGATTGCGATCGCCAGGTGAAACAGGTCCATCGCTCGGACCACCCTCTTAAGGGAATGTTCGGCTCTGAGTTCCCCGGCTGTCCGCACAGCGTCTGTCCAGTCGAACTCGACATGTGGCCAATAGCCGATCCTTACCTCTTGCTCCAGGATGCGAATAGTCTGCTGAGATTCTCCCTTGCGCATCAAACCCGCGCGCTCGGCCTGGCTAAAGCCGTTAAAGACCTCGACCCGCTGCCAAGGCGTCCAGAGGACCTCCGCCTCCGGTTCACGCTCGAACAACCTCAAAGCCGAGTGGTGTTGCGTATCGCTGCGGCACTTGTATCCCAGCCACCACGACGTGTCGGCATAGAGTCTCATTTCTTGAGCGACGCGAGGAAGGCTGCCCCGTTAAACCGTGGGGCTTTCGAGTCGCCAATGGCTCGCCTTTCGGCCAGTTCCCGCGTCATTTTCGGCCGCGAGCTTTTGCTGACCACAAACTTTGGCTTCCCATTGGAGGTCACCACAAGTTGATTTCCTTCTGCCAATCCATCAACCAAGGCGGCGTTATGGTAAAATTCGCGAACAGTTACCGTCTTCATTGTTAGACAATAGCGTCTAACAAATTAAACATCAAGTGCAATCCTGAGATGTCTGGCCCACCAGCAACACCCAAATATCAAGCAACAGCGCCCCTATCGGACTCTCCTCCTGCGCCCCCGCCGTCAAACCGACCGCCGCCCTCCGCGCCTCCGTGGTCGCATTGGCCACCGACCACCCCAATCGTGAGGCGCTCCATTTTTCAGTTATGATTGACAAATCCCAACCACAGCGGTAATCAAAGCACACTTCACGTTCGGTTTTCAATTTCGGACTGAGTATGAAGAATTGGCAAACATCTCTCATTTTCGCGGTGGTCGCTTTCACCTTGCGGGCGCGAGGCGACGTCAAACCAGCCGGTTCTCTGCCGGTGCAACCCTTTCCGCTGAGTCAGGTGCGCCTGCTCGATGGCCCCTTTAAGGATGCAATGGTGCGAGACGGGCATTATCTCTTAAGCCTTGATACGGACCGTCTGCTCTACAACTTTCGCGTTAATGCCGCCTTGCCCTCGTCTGCGGAGCCCTACGGGGGCTGGGAAGCGCCAAAGTGCGAACTCCGAGGGCACAGCGTCGGCCATTATCTCTCGGCCTGCTCTCTGATGTACGCCAGCACTGGCGAGGCGCGTTTTAAGGAGCGCGTGGACACGATCATTTCATGCCTCGCCGAATGCCAGGCCGCGCTCTCAACAAACGGGTCGCATTCGGGCTATTTATCGGCTTTTCCTGAATCGTTCATTGACCGTGTGGAAAACCGAAAGCCGGTTTGGGCGCCCTGGTACACGTTGCACAAAATCATGGCCGGCCTTTTAGATTCCTACCAGCTTTGTGCCAACGCGCAGGCGCTCCAAATCCTAACGAACATGGCGGATTGGGTGACATTTCGCGTGGACCGTTTGTCGCCGGCCAAAATGCAGGCCTCGCTCGATACCGAATTCGGCGGCATGAACGAGGTGCTGGCCAATCTTTACGCCGTAACCGGCACTCCGGACTACCTGCGCATTGCTGGAGCATTTAATCAGAAGAAGCTTTTTGAGCCGCTCGCGCGCGGCGAGGATTGCCTGGACGGACTCCACGCAAACACTCAAATTCCGAAAATTATCGGCGCAGCCCGGCAGTATGAATTGACAAACGACCCGCGGGATGAACGCATCGCAAGGCTCTTCTGGGACCAGGTCGCCCTGCGCCGTTCGTATGTCATTGGCGGTGACAGCGACCGGGAACACTTTTTCCATGTCAATGAGTTCTCCCGGCATCTTTCGGTTGAGACTTGCGAGACGTGCAACACCTATAACATGCTCAAGCTCACCCGGCACCTTTTCCAATGGCAGCCGGACACCGCAACGATGGACTTCTATGAGCGCGCGCTTTACAACGACATCCTTGCCTCCCAAGACCCCGCCAGCGGCATGTTCACTTATTTCATGCCGCTCAAGCCCGGCCACTTCAAGACGTACTCCACTGCGGAGAATTCGTTCTGGTGCTGTGTCGGCACGGGCATGGAGAATCATGCGAAGTACGGCGACTCAATTTATTTTCACAGCGACGACTCGCTTTTTGTGAATCTTTTCATTCCTTCGGAACTCTCATGGCCTGAAAAACATCTGCACCTGCGGCAGGAAACAGCTTTTCCAGAGACAGACAGAACGCGGCTGACTTTTAACACCGAAACCCCGACCGAGATTGCGCTGAAAATCCGCTGGCCATCCTGGAGCGACCGTCTTTCGGTGCGTGTGAATGGCCGAAAGCAGAAAATCTCGGGCGCCCCTGCTTCGTATGTGAAAGTAAACCGCGAATGGCGTGACGGCGACCGGGTGGAAATCAGGTTTTCAATGAAACTGCACACCGAGCCGCTGCCGGGGTCGAGCAACACCATCGCTGTGCTCTACGGTCCTCTCGTGCTGGCCGGTGAGCTGGGCGCCAATGCAATGCCCAATCCATACGCCCGGGACCAATTAGATTTCGCCAAAGTGCCCGATCCGGCCGTGCCGGTATTGGTTGAAGCGCCGGGATCATTTCTGAAACGGATAGAGCGCGCGCGTCGTTCGCTCACTTTCCGCACCCAGGGGCTTGGCAAGCCCAAAGATATCACACTGATCCCCTTTTACAAACTTAACCATGAGCGTTACAGCATTTATTGGACATTGACGCGCGCAGACATCCCGAGGTGAATCCTAGGACCGAAATTGCCCGAGGGCGCGCAGAGAATCGCAAGGGCAACGAGATTGGAAAATGTAACTTGAAGATTCGGCCATGTGTGGCACCGTTTCTCCATGGGACTTTGAGTTGTTAGTTATTATGTCCGAAGAGGAAGGAGAAAATCCGGGCTTGAAAGACTTCGCAAATATTCTTGTGGTCGATGACCGTGAGGAAGACGTTTTCTTCTTCCGCCGCGCGTTTAAATCCGCTGACCTTCAGCACCGCATCTCCCAAGTGGGCGACGGAGAGGAAGCAATCAAGTATCTTTCGCGCCAAAACCCGTACGACGATAGCGCGCTTTATCCCGTGCCCGATGTAATCGTGCTGGACCTGAAGATGCCCAAGAAGGACGGTTTCGAAGTTCTCCAGTGGTTACGAGACCAGAACGCCCTTAAGCCCGCGCCGGTTGTGGTCCTGACCTCATCCAATCGAGAGGATGATAAAAAAAGGGCGAAAGACCTGGGCGCGCGCAGCTATTACACCAAGCCGGTTGACTTCACAAGGCTCGTAGGCGTGGCCAAAGACATCAACCGTCGATGGCTCACACGGCGGCGCGCTTTAGGTTTGCTGATCGTCGATGATGACGAGAACGACCGCTTGCTCATCGAGCGCGCTTTCGAGAAGCTCAACGTGGGCTACCGAATTCAACCTTTGGCAAACGGACGGGAAGCCCTGGCGCTCATCAAAGGAGAAGGCATTTATGCGGATCGAAAGGCATATCCCTTCCCGAGCTTTATCCTGACCGACCTTAAGATGTCCGGAGGCGACGGCTTCGAGATTCTCTATTACCTCAAACAGCACCCCGAGATACTAATCGTCCCCGTGGTGATGCTCTCCGGCTCCGACGACCCGGATGACGTGCGGCAGGCCTACCTGCTGGGCGCCAGCTCTTTCATCGTCAAACCAACGGAACTCAACGGGCTGGAAGGCATCGTTCAAAAACTCCATTATTACTGGTCCGAATGCGAAGTGCCGCTGGTCGATGAATCCGGCCACGCTATCGCAACGAACTCCGGCGGAAAAATCGGTGAGCGCTTCAGCAAGGAATAGACCGCTCTGAATGCATTCGCTGCTCGAAGAAAACCGGCGGCTTCAGGCTAAGTACGGTCTCACGGCGTGGTTTTACGACATTTTGGATTTGCCCTGGGAACTCCAGTATCGCCGCTGGCGGCCATCGTTGCTTGAGGATGTGCGGGGCGCGGTGCTGGAAGCCGGCGTCGGCACGGGTCGTAATCTCCCCTACTATCCTCCCGAGGCCTCGGTGACGGGAATCGATCTGTCCCAGGCGATGCTCCGCCGCGCAGCCAAAAGGGGCCGCCATGCAGGCTGTCCCGTTGTGCTGCGCCAAGAAGATGCCACCACGATGGCATCCATTCCTTCAAACCATTTCGACTGGGTGATTTCGACCTTTCTCTGCTGCGTCATGCCCGACCATCTCCAACCCCTGGCCCTCGCGCAGTTTGCGCGAATCCTCAAACCCGGCGGGCGTTTCCGCTTGCTCGAAATCATATACTCCAAAAATCCGCGGCTCAGGCGGCGCCAGGAGCTTTTTGCGCCTTTTGTCGAAAAAATCTACGGAGCCCGCTTTGACCGCAACACCTTGAGTCATGTTCGCGAGGCATCGAAGCTCCAGTTGCTCAATACCCGCTTCCTCAAGCGGGACGCCTATTTGCTAATCGAAGGCGAACGCAGCCGTTAAAGCGTGTTTTGAGAATGGACGGCTTGCCCGAGCGCTCTTGCAGGTCTTGCCGGCGTTATCATGACCTGCGGCTATGCGTATCCTGGTGGTCGAAGATGAGCGCAAAACGGCGGCATATCTCCAACGCGGGCTTTCCGAAAGCGGCTTTGTGGTGGACCCCGCCGGCCGGGGCGATGATGGGGTCGAGTTGGCGCTCAGCCGCGATTACGACATGGTTATTCTCGACGTGATGTTGCCGGAACGGGACGGCTGGGCTGTCCTCGCTGAAATCCGCCGCGCGGGCAAACAGACCCCCGTCCTGTTCCTGACGGCCCGCGATGCGGTACCAGACCGGGTCAAAGGTTTGGAATTGGGCGCCGACGATTATCTTGTTAAGCCATTGGCTTTTTCAGAGCTGCTGGCGCGAGTCCGCTCCATCTTGCGCCGTGGGCCTGCCCGGCAGCCCGATATGGTGCGCGTGGCCGATTTGGAGATGGACCTCCTCCGGCACAAGGCAATGCGCGGAGGCCAGCGCCTGGACCTTGCCCCGAAAGAGTTTGTGGCCGTCCGCCGGCTGCGCAGAAAGGCCGACGACCCCTTTGCCCGCAAGCTAATCCACACCGTCCGCGGGTTGGGCTATGTTCTCGAAGAACATTGAATCCCAGCGGGCCGCCTCTGGACCGCCCGGTTCGGCGCGAGCCTGGTCGATCACGCGCCGGCTGACGCTGCTGTACGTGGCATCGACTCTGGTCCTGCTGTTTCTCTGCACCGGATTTCTCTACTGGGTTTTGGCTTGAAATCTGGAGCGCGAAAACGCCTCCTTTGTGGCAAACAAAATCCTGGCTCTGCGCCTGGTCCTGAACAAGCACGCCAACGATGCATCCATTCTGAGCAGTGAGGTAGAACTCGAACCTTCCGCCATCCAGCCTGCCAGGTATTAGATCCGCATGTTGGATGCGCGAAACGAAGTGGCCGTTGAAACACCCGGCATGCGAGACCAGGTCCCGGTCAAGGTCTTCCCGGCACCAGTTCAGCCGGCTGCTGTTCCTGGCTCAGGCGGCAAATGGAAATCGCGATCGAGGAACATCTTTCTGCTGATGTCGGCGCTCTCGCCGACCGGCGCTTCGCGCAAAGGTGTTTGGACCCTGCAAGTGGCCCTGGACGTCTCTTTGGATGAG
Source organism: Verrucomicrobiia bacterium (assembly GCA_035946615.1). NCBI lineage: Bacteria > Pseudomonadati > Verrucomicrobiota > Verrucomicrobiia > Verrucomicrobiia bacterium. The sequence goes on along the minus strand of DASYZB010000086.1, from coordinate 43,701 downwards.
GCCCTGCTGGCGAGCTATCGCTGGACATTTATGGCGGTGTTGGTCGTGGGGGAGGTGTTTGCGGCTGCGGCTGGCGTGTTCATCGCGCGAACAGGGATGGAACCGCTTACGGACATCGCCAAAACCGCGCGTCGCATCACGGCCAGCCATCTTCACGAACGCATCGCCGCCTCACGCTGGCCGGCCGAACTTGCCGAGTTGTCCGCCGCCTTCGATGCCATGCTCGACCGCCTCGAGAACTCCTTCACGCGCCTCTCACAGTTCTCCGCCGACCTGGCCCATGAGTGGCGCACCCCCATCAACAACCTCCGCGGAGAGGCCGAAGTGGCACTCGCCCGCCCTCGTTCCGTCGAAGAGTACCAGCAAATTCTGGCGTCGAGCCTTGAGGAGTGCGAAACGCTCTCGCGGATGATCGATGGCATGCTTTTTCTGGCGCGAGCGGAGAACCAGGACGCGGCTGTGACGCGCGTGCGCATCGATGCTCGCAAGGAAATCGACGCGGTCCGGGAGTTCTACGAAGCTTTGGCAAAGGAGCAGGAGGTCGAGGTGACCTGCTAGGGCGAGGCCAGCCTGACCGGCGACCCGGATTTATTTCGACGGGCCATTAGCAACTTGCTGGCAAACGCATTACAACACACTCCGCGAAAGGGGACCGTAAACATCTCCATCGCGTCGGTTGATTCGGCCACGGTGCGGGTTGATGTGCGCGACAGCGGGGACGGAATCGCGCCGCAGCACCTTCCGAAAATCTTCGACCGCTTTTACCGGGTGGACCCTTCCCGCTCACGGCCAGCGCGTGGGACCGGCCTGGGTTTGGCCATCGTGCGCTCGATCATGCAACTGCACGGAGGCGCCGCCTCGATTCAGAGCGCCCTGGGCCGCGGGACGGTGGTCAGTCTTGAGTTCCCGGCCTGAAGCCCGGAATGGATTCTTGAATTTGGGTTTTGGATTTTCGATTGTGGACGATCGCGCGCTCCTCACAGATGACCGAAATGTAATCCAGCGGTCATGTTCCGGTTACTTTCCGTGTAATAAGGGTTTAGCAATAAGCTCCTTGTGATGAACCTTGTAAAACGATTCGAGAATTCTCGGCGGCGTACGGTTGTAGCGCATGTTGCGACTCCTCTGCGCGATTGAAAGGGAAATCAAACCAGCTCCACTCGATGAAATTCGACCTTATCATCCCAACCCTCCTCGGGATTGTTGTCCTGAGCGGGTGCGCCACTTCCAAGATGGAGAGCAAGGAGCGTTCGCCGGAGAAGCCGGACCCGAAGTTATTCTATCTGCCCAACGCCGAGGCCTCACGGGTCGTAAGCGTCACGACCAACGGCGTTAGCGGCGCCAATATCCTGGTGCAAACCCACCGCGTAGCGGTCAACGAGACCGGTCTCAAAGAGACCATCGAGAGATTTGGCGAGGTATATTGTTTCTCACCGAATTTCTTTGCCGTCCGTCGTGAGGAACCCACGCGCATCCGTTTGTGGAATCTGCAGCCCGATGACAATCACGATTTTATGCTCATTGATCCGCATTCGCGGGTTCTGATGAGTGCCCGGCTGCCACCGTTGAAAGAAACTGCCTATATATTCAGCTTCCATGAAGAAGGGCTGTTCACCTTTGTTTGCGCCATGCACCCCGCCTCGATGGCGGGCCAGATTCTGGTGCTGCCGCCAAAAGCTCCTTAGCCAATGAGCCTAGTCCACATCGCGTTGCGCCGCCCGCTGACGATCGTGGTGCTCATGATTGGCCTCGTGCTGGCCGCGGTGCTGGCGGTGGAGCAAATGCCTCGGGACATCTTTCCCACGCTGGGCATTCCCACAATCTACGTCGCTCAGCCTTACGGCGGCATGGACCCGGCGCAAATGGAAGGTTATCTCAGTTATTATTACGAGTACCACTTCCTCTACATCACCGGCATCGAGCACGTCGAATCCAAGTCCATCCAGGGCGCCGCGCTTCTGAAACTGCAATTCCACCCGGCCACCGATATGTCGCAGGCGATGTCGGAGACGCTCGCCTATGTGAACCGCGCGCGGGCGTTCATGCCGCCCGGGACCGTGCCACCCTTTGTGATGCGCTTCGACGCCGGGAGTGTCCCGGTGGGAGACCTGGTTTTTTCGAGCACCAGCCGCACGGTAGGCGAGATGCAGGACCTGGCCTTGAATCGGGTAAGACCCCTGTTTGCGACCTTGCCGGGCGTTTCGGCGCCGCCACCCTTTGGCGGCAGCGCCCGGAGCATCGTCATTAACCTCAGACCTGAGCGCCTCCGCGCTTTTAATATGTCTCCTGATGAAGTCGTGGCCGCCGTCACCTCCGCCAACCTCATCAGTCCTTCTGGGAACGTCCCCATTAAAGGCAAATATCCAATGGTGCCCCTCAATTCTGTAGCGCTCAATATCAAGGACCTGGAAGGCGTGCCGATTCGGACCGGGACGTTCCCCACCGTTTTTCTGCGCGATGTCGGCCAGGTCATTGACGGCTCGGACATTGTCACCAGTTACGCGCTGGTCAATGGACGCCGGACGGTCTATATCCCGGTTATCAAGCGTTCGACGGCTTCGACCCTGTCGGTTGTCAACCTGGTCAAGGCGAACCTGTCGAAGTTCCAGAGCGTGTTGCCGGCTGACGTGAAGGTCAGCTATCAGTTTGATCAATCCCTTTACGTCACGCACGCCATTGGGGGCCTGGTGCTCGAGGGCGCCATGGGCGCGGTGCTGACAGGGCTCATGGTATTGTTGTTCCTGCGGGACTGGCGAAGCGCCTTGATCGTGGTCATCAACATTCCCCTTTCCTTGATGGGTTCCGTACTGGCGCTGTGGCTGACGAAACAGACTATCAACATTATGACCTTGGGAGGGCTGGCATTGGCCGTGGGCATCCTGGTGGACGAGGCGACCGTTAGCATCGAAAACATCCACACTCATCTGATGCGAGGCCGTTCCATTGGATGCGCAGCACTAGAGGCGACAACCGAGACAACAGTGCCTCGATTGCTGGCCATGCTCTGCATCCTGGCAATATTTAGCCCGACGCTCTTCATGTCAGGGGCTGCCAAAGCGATGTTCTTGCCGCTGTCATTGGCGGTCGGCTTTGCCATGATGACCTCGTATTTGTTGTCGAGCACCCTGGTGCCTATCCTCTCGGTTTGGCTTCTACGCAGTCACGAAAACGCCGCTGCGGGCCATACCGCAGCCGAGAGCCGCTTCACTCGATTCCAACAACGCTATGCCGCCCTGGGGCAGAAGTTGGTTCACGCGCGTTGGGCGGTGGCCGGCCTTTACCTGGTGTTAGCGGCTGCGGTCATCGTGTTTCTCGGGCGGCGTTTGGGCGCCGAGATATTCCCAAAGGTGGAAGCCGGGCAGATTCAACTGCGTTTGCGGGCTCCAACCGGCACGCAGCTTGATTGGACCGAGGCAATTGCGCTGCAAACCCTGGACCTCATCAAACAGGAGGTCGGTTCTCAAAATATCGAGATTTCCCTGGGTTTCCTGGGAGTGCATGGGTCGCCTTACCCGATCAATTTCATTTACCTCTGGAACGGCGGTCCTGAGGAAGGCGTGCTCCAAGTGCAACTAAAGCCCGGCGCCCCAATTCACGTCGAAGAGTCGAAGGAACGGCTGCGGAAGATTTTTGCCCAAAAGATGTCCGGTGTCAGCTTCTCGTTCGAACCCAGCGATATCGTCAGCCGCGTGATGAGCCTGGGTTCACCCACGCCCATTGAGATAGCCATCAGCGGCCAAAACCTGGCCGCTGACCGCGCATTTGGCGAGCAGGTGAAAGCGGCCCTCGAGGAAATCCCATCCCTGCGCGACATCCAATTCGGCCAGGCCCTGGATTATCCCACCGTGGATGTGACCGTGGATCGCGAAAAAGCCGGCGTGATGGGAGTCAAAATGGCCGATGTATCGCGCGCGCTTGTGACGGCCACTTCGTCCAGCCGGTTTGTGGTTCCCAACTACTGGGCCGACCCCAACAGCGGCGTCACCTACCAGGTACAAGTGCAGGTTCCCCAGACTCGAATGGACTCGGTCGAACAGATCAAAAATGTGCCGGTGATGGACCACGGTGGCCATGGACTGTTACTCCGCAATGTCGCCAACGTCACGCAGAGCACTGCGGTCGGTCAATATGAGCGATACAACATGCAGCGGATGGTGACGGTGACCGCCAACATTGCGGGTGCTGACCTGGGCAGCGTGGCCAAGGAGGTCAAAGAGGCGCTCCGGAAACTGGGGCAGCAACCACCGGGTATAACCGTGACGGTGCGCGGCCAGGTTGTCCCGCTGGCACAAATGCTCGACGGGTTGCGAACCGGGTTACTCATGGCGGTGGTGGTCATTTTTCTGCTGCTGGCGGCCAATTTCCAGTCCCTCAAGTTATCGTTCCTGGTGGTTTCCACCGCGCCGGCCGTCATTGCTGGCGTCCTCCTCATGTTGTGGGTAACGGGCACGACACTGAACATCCAATCCTTCATGGGGGCAATCATGGCGGTCGGCGTGGCTGTGGCCAATGCCATCTTGTTGGTGACTTTTGCCGAGCGCAGCCGGCTGGGAGGGGCCAGCGCGCCTGAGGCGGCAATCGAAGGGGCGCGCAGTCGTCTGAGGCCGATTCTCATGACCAGCACGGCGATGATAGCCGGCATGATGCCGATGGCCCTGGGTTTAGGCGAGGGTGGCCAGCAAACCGCTCCGCTTGGCCGGGCTGTAGTTGGGGGGCTGGCGGTCGCGACGGTGGCGACCCTGCTGGTGCTGCCTGCCATATTTGCGCTGGTCCAGGCTCGCGCCCACCGGCGCTCTGTCTCGCTGGACCCCATTGATCCGCAAAGCTCAGCCGCAGAGCCGGTGTAAGAACGTTATGCGCGAATTAGTCAACCATGCGTAAGATGAAATCCGAAATCCCAACCTGGCATTGCCAGAACCAGGGAATCTTGAGGAATAGGACTGGCGGGGCATTCTTAAGGACATTGGCCTTGCTCGGCCTGGTCATGCTATGCGGTTGCGGCCAGACCCAAACTGAAGGGCCGAAAGCCCCTCCTCCCATCACCGTGCAAACCGTCCTTCCTCATCGGGGCGAGATTGCCCGCACCCTCACCCTGCCAACGTTTCGTATCCTGGCGCTTCAGGAGGCCACCCTTTACGCCAAAGTTTCCGGCTACTTGAAGACCCTTTTCGTGGACAAAGGCGACGCTGTCACAGCAGGCCAGCTGCTCGGCGAGATTGAAGTGCCCGAACTGTTCGCTGATGAAGCCCAGTACACAGCGGAATCAGAGGTGGCGCGCACCACTTACCAACGCATGGCTGAAGCTCGCCAAAAAGCTCCCGACCTGGTCGTTCCTCAGACGGTGGATGCCCTGCGAGGGCAGTGGGAGGTCGCGCAAGCGAAGTTACAACGGACACAGACGCTCTTGCAGTATGCCCGGCTGGTGGCGCCGTTCTCCGGCATGGTCACGGCGCGCTTCGTGGACCCCGGCGCGTTTATCCCCGCCGCGACCACCGGCAGCACTCCGCAAGGGGCCGCAGTCTTGACGTTGATGGATTACAGTCGCGTGCGCGTCCAGGCCTTCGTGCCGGAGCCGGAGGTCCCTTTCATTAAGAACGCCGCGCCTGCAAAAGTTTCTGTGGAAGAGTTGCCCGACCGCGTTTTTCCAGGGTTCGTAACCCGTTTCGCCCACGCGCTGGACCCCGCCACCAAAACCATGCTCACCGAAATCGAGATACCTAATCCAGACGGTGAACTCCGGCCCGGGGCCTATGCCACCGTGCAGTTGGAACTCGAACGCAAGCAGAATGTGTTGCTTTTACCCGTCCAAGCCCTGCTGGTAAAGAAAGCAGGGACATCCGTTTTCACCATTGCAGAAGGGAAAATTAAAAAGCTCTCTGTCAAAACGGGCTTTAACGATGGCGTCAATGTTGAGATAGCCAATGGTCTCAACCCTGACCAAGCGGTCATCCTCGTAGGCAAGCAAACGCTCAACGATGGCCAGCCCGTCAACCCTGTGGAGGCCAGGTGAGAGGTACGATTGCCGCTATCTTCGCCGCCACGCTTGCCATTTCGGGTCAGGCGGCTGACAGCACCGCGGCCGGGCTGGCGATTCCCAAGTCTGAGACCGGAACAAACATGGTTTATCCCATCGATCTGCCGGCGACATTGCGTTTGGCGGGCGCGCGAAACCTCGATATTCAAATCGCACGCGAAGCCCTGAATGAAGCCCAAGCCAATCGCCAAAGCGCTGTCGAGCAGTTTTTCCCGTGGGTGGCGCCTGGGATTGGCTCCCACCGCCGCGATGGCGCAGCCCAGGCTGTCCCCTCCGGGATCATCTCTGATACCCACTTCCAATCGTATTCACCGGGCGCCACACTGACCGCACAAATCGCCCTGGGTGACGCTATTTATAATTTCCTCGCCGCCAAGCAATTGGTCAAAGCCTCCGATCAAGCTTTGGAAACCCAGCGCCAGGACGCCATCTTGTCTGCTGCTCGGGGGTATTTAGACCTAGTCAAAGCCAAAGCGCTCGCCGAAGTCGCCCGGCAAGCCATTCAAATCTCCCAGGATTATCAGCAGGAACTGCAACGGGTCGTCACCGCGGGGATTGCTTTCAAAGGCGACCAACTGCGAGTCCAAACGCAGACCGAACAATACAGGATTGTGCTGCAGCAGGCGCTCGAACAGCAACGGGTAGCGGCGGTAAATCTGGCCCAAGTGCTGCACCTGGATTCGCGCGTGGAATTGACGCCGCTGGACCCCGGGGTGTCGCCACTAAGGCTGTTTCCTACCAATGCCTCGATGAATGCGCTGGTTGCGCAGGCCATGGCATTCCGGCCCGAACTGAAGCAAAGCCAGGCCTTCTTGGCGGCCACGCGCCCCACGAAGAACGGTGCGCTTTACGGGCCCCTGATTCCTTCAATCGGCGCCCAGGTATTTGGGGGCGGGATGGGAGGCGGCCCGGACGGCGGTCCCAATAATTTGCTCGCTGAAGGAGATTACATGGTGGGATTGAATTGGCGGATAGGCCCAGGCGGTTTGTTTGATTCCGGACGAATCAATGCCAGCAAGGCCCGGCTGGCTGCTGCTCGCTTCGCAGATTCCAAGCTTAAGGATACGATTATTGCCCAGGTTGTTGCCGGCCTGGTCCGCGTGAACTCCACGGCGGCCCAGATTGAGCTTTCAGAGCACAACCTGAACACCGCAGACGAAACGCTTCGTCTGACCCGCCAGCGCAAACAATACGGCGTCGGCATCGTTCTCGAGGATATCCAGGCCCAACAGGCCCTCACCCAGGCGCGTTCGGACTATGTGACTGCTGTGGCTGAGAACGCCAATGCGCAATACTCATTAACGAGGGCAACTGGCTCTCTGCCTGAAATGCAAGAGTCTAAACAGCAATAGGGGACAAGCGTTGGTTTTGACGACCCATTAATTAAGAGAAAACTCAAGCGGCGCGCGCCTGGCAGCGTAAACGCCATGCCCGAATCTGCCGGAATGTTAGGTCAATTCTGTTCCGTGGAAATCCAGGCTAGTTCTGTGGTTCCTGTGCCGAATGGCTGCCATGCCCACCCGCAACGCGGGCATCGCAACCAGGCTAATTGACGAAAAGCCGATGGCAATTTTTGATTGGAAAAAGCCAAAACCAGGCGAGCCTAATTCGCTATTTGGCTAATTATTTAAGCGGTGACTATGACTGCCGCCGCTCATGCCAAATACAAGGCGCAGGCCCGCATCCTCAAGGCCCTCGCGCATCCCACCCGCCTGTTCATCGTGGACGAATTGTCGCGGGGCGAACGCTGCGTGTGCGAACTCACCGACATGATCGGCGTCGAGATGCCGACGGTGTCGCGGCATTTGAGCCAGCTCAAGAACGCCGGCCTCTTGGAGGACGAGAAGCGCGGCTTGCAGGTTTTCTACCGGCTGCGCGCGCCGTGCGCGCTGAACTTTTTCAAGTGCATCGAGGCGGTGCAAGCCGGCCGCGCCGGTTGCTGACGAAAGAAGCTTTGCCATGAGTCAAAACCAGATCATCACTGTGAAAATCCTTGACTCGCTGGGCGCAGACGGCCGGCACTCCGGGTTTAGGGTGGCGGCCCGATCGATTTCGTTATGAAGATAGAATCCATACGCCTGAGGGGCTTGGCCCGCGCCAACCTGAAGTGGCTGGCGCTGGCGGCCGTCGTTGGCTTTGGCGCTTACCGCCTGAAGTTCGCCCCCGTTCCAGTAGTGGCGCATCAGATCACGACCGGCCCTCTGGTCGCCGAGGTGATGGGCACGGGCGCGCTGGGGGCGCGGGTCAAGACCACCATCAGTTCGCACATCCAGGAACCACTGGCCGAGGTGCTGGTGGACCAAAACGACTGCGTCGCGGCTGGCCAACTGCTGGCGCGGTTGGACGACAGCGAACTCAAACGACAAGTCGAGGTAGCCGAAGCGGGACTGGCGGCGGCGCGCGCCACCCTGGAACGGGTCAAGGCGGATGAGGCCCGGGCCGTCGCGTCGGAAAAACTGGCGCGGCTCAATTACGAGCGTGAATCCGAATTGCTGCCCACCAAGAGCACCTCGCAGCAGGATTTTGACACGGCAGAAGCAACGCTGCAAAACGCAGAGGCCGATGTGAAGCGCGCGCAAGCGGCCACCACCGAGGCCGAGCGCCAGGCGACCTCTGCGGACAAGACTCGGTCCTATCAAATGGCGTTGCTGGCGTTCACGCCGATTCTCAGCCCCTACAACGGATTAATTGTCCGGCGCGAGCTCGACCCCGGCAGCATCGCGCTGCCGGGCAGTTCCATCCTGCAATTGATTTCCACCAACGAGATTTGGGTCTCGGCCTGGGTGGACGAGACGGCCATGGCGGCCCTGGCGCCCGGCCAGCCGGCGCGCATCGTCTTCCGGTCCGAGCCGGAAAAGAGTTTCCCCGGCAAGGTCGCCCGGCTGGGGCGCGAGGTGGACACCGAGACGCGCGAATTTGACGTGGACGTGGACGTGACGGTATTGCCGCGCAACTGGGCCTTGGGGCAGCGCGCGGAGGTTTACATCCAAACCGGTCGGGCCGCGAGCGTCCTCGCGTTGCCCGCGAAATTCCTGTTGTGGCGCGAAGGCCGGCCCGGTGTGTTTGTAAACGACCATGGCCGGGCGCGCTGGAGGGACGTGCAACTCGGCTTGCGCGGACTCGAAGCCGTGGAAGTGGTTGCCGGACTCTCGGCCGGTGAACAGGTCGTCGCAACAGTCATGGGGGAAAACTCGTTGGCACTCGACGGACGAGGCGTGCGCGTCCTGCCCGGCGTCCAGCCGGCGAACAAAGATGCGTCGCCATGAATCTCGCCGCGCAAGACATCCGCCACAACCTCGCCCGCTTTAGCCTGACCGCCTGCGGCATCGGGCTGCTGCTGATGATCGTGCTCGGCATGGGCGGCATTTATCGGGGACTGGTGTATGAGGCGACCCTGCTGGTGGACCGCGTGAACACCGACTTGTGGGTCGTACAACGCAACACGCGCGGCCCGTTTGCGGAGCTTTCTTCCGTCCCGGCCAATGTCGAGAACCGCGCACTGGCAGTGCCGGGTGTGGCCACGACGCGGCGTTTCGTCTATTGGACCATTCAGCGCGAACTCGCGGGACGCCCATTGCGGCTGGCCATTCAGGGTTTGGTCTGGCCTTACGATCCCGGCGCGTGGTTGCCGCTCGCGGCCGGGCGGCCGCTGGGGCAGGCGCATTACGAGATGGTCGCCGACCGCAGCCTCGGCCTGCAACTCGGCGAGCGCATCAAGCTGGGCAAGGATTTCTACACGGTCGTTGGCCTGACCAAGGGAATGACCTCGGCTTCGGGCGATGGCATGGCCTTTTTCTCGTTGCCAGATGCGCAGGCGATTCAGTTTGACCAACCGGGTGAAGCCATTCGTTTACAGCGCAACAGCCGCGCGGCTCAATTGGCGGCGCAAGACCTCGGACAGCAACAACCGGCTCTGGCGGCGCGCGCCTCGGGCCCTGCGGCGAACTTGCCCGCCATTCTGCCCCCGACGGTCAGCGCCATCCTGGTCAAGCTGGCCCCGGGCGCGGACCAGCAGGCGGTCATCCACACCATCAACGGCTGGCCGGACCTGACGGTCTATACGCAGGCGCAAGAGGACGACCTGCTGGTGCGCGGGTTCGTGGACCGCTCGCGCCGGCAGTTGGGATTGTTCCGCGCCATCCTCGTGGTCGTTTCCACCATCATCATGACTCTGATCCTCTACACCCTTACTCTCGACAAGACGCATGACATCGCGATGCTCAAACTCATGGGCGCGCGCCGCGGCGTCATCATCGGCCTGATCTTGCAGCAGGCGTTGTTGCTCGGCGCCCTGGGTTACGGGCTGGCGGTGTTGCTGGGCCACTGGCTGTTTCCCTTGTTTCCGCGGCTGGTTGTCATCACCCCGCGGGATTTCTGGTTCCTGGCGATGGCCGTGGCGGGAATTTCCGTGCTCGCCAGCTTGCTGGGAATTTGGAAGGCGATGCGCATCTCGCCCAACACGGTTCTGTCATGAACGCGCGCGCCAACCAGTCTGCCGCCGCGCTGGAGGCCGCCGGCTTGACCAAGGTTTACGGCAGCGGCAACACCGAGGTCGTGGCGATGAAAGAAGTGTCGCTGCAGGTCGCGCGCGGGGAAGTGGTCGCGTTGCTGGGACCGAGCGGCGCGGGGAAAACGACGTTGCTCACCGCGCTGGGCCTCATCAATCCGCCCACCGCCGGACGCATCACCATGGCCGGTGAGCGGGTGATGGACGGCCCGCGCGCTTTGGTCAACCTGGCTGCATTCCGGCGAAAGCATCTTGGCTTTGTTTTTCAGAAGGCGAATCTGATTCCGTTTTTGAACGCGGTGCAAAACGTGCAGGTGGCCCTCGAGATCAACGACGTGCCGCCGCGCGCGGCGCGCCGCCGCTCGATGGAGTTGCTGGAATACCTGGGCGTGGCAGACCGCGCCACCAACCTGCCCGACGCGCTTTCCGGCGGGCAGCAACAGCGCGTGGCGGTGGCCCGCGCGCTCGCCAACGAGCCGAGCCTCATTCTCGCCGACGAGCCGACCGCCGCGCTGGACGGCGCCCGCGGACGGCAGGTGATGGAATTGTTCCGCAAAGTGGCACACGAACGCGGGGCCGGGGCCATCGTCGTCACGCATGATCAGCGCGCCCTCGAGGTGTTTGACCGCATCGTCGAAATGGAGGATGGCCGAGTGCGGCCCGGGCAGAAACCGCCATCGATGCCAGGCCGCCATGACAATCCCAGGGCATGAAACCAGCAACCATCAACTCCCAATCGCAGCACGGCCATCACCTGTTTTGCGCAGCCCGAACCGCTTCCCTGCTTCTAGGCATCTCGGGTCTGGCTCTCGGCCTCTCGGGCTGCGCCATCGGGCCAAATTACAAGCGGCCCGCCATCGCCGCCCCGGCTCAATTTCGAGGGGCCCCGGAGACTAACTCGGCCAATTCGCTTGCGGACCTGCCGTGGTGGGGCGTTTTCAAGGACCAAACTCTGACGAATCTGGTGCAGATTGCCCTGACCAACAATTACGACCTGCGTCTGGCCGTTAGCCGCGTGGAACAGTCCCGCGCCCTGGCCATGGAGGCGCGCGCCCAGTTCCTCCCGCAGATTGGTTACGACGGCGAAGCGGCCCGCGGCCGAAATTCATTCCTTGGCTCGCCCTTTCCGATGGGAGTTGTCAGCGGCGCGGCGCTGCCCAAGGAATCGTTCCTGGCGCTGTTCAACGCCTCCTGGGAAGTGGACCTGTGGGGCCGCATCCGCCGCTTGAATGAGTCGGCCCGCGCGCAATACTTCGCCAGCGAGGAAGCGCGGCGCGGTGTGGCCCTCTCGCTGATCAGCCAAGTGGCCCAAGCCTACTTTGAACTGCTGGAATTAGACGAACAACTCGGAATCGCGCGGCGGGCCACCAACTCGTTTGGCGAAACCCTCGAGGTTTTCAGCAACCGGCTGGGCGCGGGGGCCGCCTCGGAGCTTGAGACCTGGCGCGCCGAGGCGGCGCTCGCAACCGCGACGGCAGCGGCGCCCGAGCTCGAGCGCCAGATCGCCCTCAAGGAGGACCAAATCAGCATCCTGCTGGGCAGGAACCCCGGCCCCATCCCTCGTAACAAAACGTTGCTTCAACAAGCCATGCCGCCTGAGGTTCCCGCCGGCCTCCCCTCCGAATTGCTCGAACGCCGGCCCGACCTGCGCCAGGCCGAGCAGCTTGCGCGCTCGGCCAACGCGCAGGTGGGAGTCGCGCTGGGAGACTTTCTGCCGAAGATCGGACTGACCGCGCTTTACGGGGGCGTCTCGATGGACCTCTCGGCCATCACCTCGCCTGGGGCGAACCTGTGGTCCATCGGGGCCAACGTCACCGGCCCGCTCTTTCAGGGAGGCCGGCTCTACGGCCAATATCGCCAGTCCGAAGCCGCGTGGGAACAAGCCAAACTCCAATACCAACAGACGGCTTTGAATGCCTTGCGGGAGGTCGTTGACGCGCTCATCACGCGGCAGAAACTTGAGGCGGTCCGTACTGCGCAGGAGCGAGCGGTGGCGGCCTATCGCAAAGCGGTCGAGGTCTCGACCCGGCGCTACCTCGCTGGCAAAGCCAATTACTACGAGGTGCTCGAAGCGCAGCAGCAGCTTTTTCCCGCAGAAAACGCCCTCGCCCAAACTCGACGCAACCAGCTTATTGTCATTGTTCAACTCTACCAGGCGCTGGGCGGGGGCTGGTAGCGGGCGGACCCGTCCCCGAAATAACCCCCCGTGCGCGCCGAAACGGGCGCCGGCTCCGGCGCTCGAATGAAACCCGATTGGTTTCTTAGCGATGACGTCGAAAAAGGAACTCCGTCTGCACCTGGACCGCCTTGCCATCCACCTCGAGGACCGGGTAGGCGAGGAAATTGATTAGGCCGGAGGCAGGTCCGGGTTCCACGACCAAGTCGCGGCCCTTGCTCAACTCGAACCGGTTCGCCGGGTGATGGCCGAAGTAATAATTCGCCAGGCTGGAGTTTTTGTTCGCTTCGCTGATGTCCACGGGCTCCCATTTGCCGTCGGCGAAGAACTCAGCCCAACAGTGGTAGCCATCAATGCCGCCGTCATTGCGCTCGGAAGGAATGGCTGCGCCAATGGCGAAGCGGGCCGGGATGCCGATGGAGCGCGCCAGCGCGATGAAGTAGGCATGGAAATCCGAGCAATTGCCCGAATGTGCATTGCAGGCATACACCGCGTCACCGACGCCCCAACCCGAGCCGTACCGGGCATAGCGCACCTTTTCGATGACGTGGTCGTAGAGCGCGCGAGCGCGGGCCAGGTCCGTCGTTTTGCCTCGTGTGACTTGCTGTGCGATAGCCGTGAAGGTTTCGTTCGCGGGAGAAGGCCGAGAACATGGTCCAGTTCTTCTGTGGTGGTCCATCTTCCCAGGCTGAAGCGCACCGCGCCCAGGCCGATGGCTTCCGGCGCGCCCATCGGTTTGAGGCAAAGCTGTGTTCATTTTGGCGCTCATTTTTGCGCAATGCGGAATCATCGGCCAGACACCAGCCACGGTCGAGTATCGTGGCAATGCACGAGTTCTGGCGACCACGCCAGTCGCCGTTCAGGGATAATCTTGTCGGCTGCGGGCCGATGCAGCCGCTGAATTGCCTTCGTTGGTTCCGACGTTTCCAGCAAACTTTGTCCGCGTTCGCATGGAGCTTTTTAACCCGCGTGGCCACAACGAAACAATCATTCGGTGTTCCCAGAGGGTTCGGAAGTCAGCTAAGTCACTGATGCGCAATATAAAGCGCCTCGCGGCGTTTATGGCATTGATTTTGCCGAAAGGCGGCAATGCGGCGGATGCTGTTTTGCGGCTTATTGTGCTCGAGTTGGCTGATTCAAGGTCACGCTGATGTGGTGCCGAGAGGCGAATTCCCGTTTGAGTTCCGCGAAGGCTTGCTTTGGGTGAAAGTCCAGGTCCCGGAATCCGGGAGGGTATTGAATTTCCTGCTCGATAGCGGGGCGGAGGCGAGCGTGGTGAATCTGCAGACCGCGAAGGAACTGGGTCTCCCGCTCGGCCAGCGAGCCGAGGTGCGCGGGGTCGGGGTTTCGATGGATGGGTTCTGGACCGGGACGCGCTGGGCCAAAGCCAACGAGGTGACCCTGCCAAACCGCCTGCTGGCTCTTGATTTGGGGAAGCTGAGCCGCTCATGCGCGCGCCGAGTGGATGGTTTGATTGGGGCGGGGTTCTTTAAAGACAGAGCAGTGCAGATCGATTTTCGCGAATCGAAGGTCCGGTTACTTGCTTCCGGCACGGCGACCGCGGGTGACGTTGTGCCGTTGGACGCGCGGCGCTGCGGAATCAGAGTCAAGGCGAGCGTCGGCGGGAAAAGGGCCCGGTGGTTTCGGGTGGATACCGGGTGCGCCACGCCCTTGCAGTGGGTTACTCGAGACGTCAGCCCAAAGGATTGCAGCCGCAAGGTGGCGGTGGGATTGGCAGAGCTGGGAATTCCGCAGACAAGGACGGCTGTAAAAATTGGTGCGGAAATTCTGGGCGATGTGGAAACGGGTTTGCACGCCAACCCAATTTTTGAGGGCGAGGCCGGACTTGTGGGGAATGGCCTGCTTAGTCAATTTGAGACCGTCACGATTGATTCAGCCAGGGGCAGGCTGGTTTTGGGACCACAGCTCCCATCCGCGCCAAAGGCAGCGCCCTAAAGACGGATTGCTAATGATTTATGGTGCTTTATTGGGAGCTTCGATTCAGGCACATGGGCCAGAGAGACCGGCCTCCAGGTTCATGGAACCATCACCGCCCGATAGAATCGAGCGCGCAAACCCTGGGGAGGCGTGTCGCTCACCTGGGTCATCGAGCCCATCACGGTGAAGTTGGTCATCGCCAGCCAATTCACGGCGCCGCCTAACATGTCGGAGTAATCAATCCTGAAGTGGCTTCCGGCAGGCGCCGCGAGCGTCAGGCGCAAGGTTACACCGGTGAACTGCATACTGAACATGCTGACGGCGGCCGATGAGTTGGCCACGGTGCCCACGACGTTTTTCGCCGTGACGGTGTACTGACCGGCATTTGCCAGGCTCATGCCAGAAAGCGTGCATGTTGCGTTGGTGGCGCCCTCAATGGGCATCCCGTTTAGGAGCCATTGATAAGTCAGCGGTTCACTGGCGCTCATCTGCATCCCGAGTGTAACTGAAGTTCCCGGCCCGACGACTCGCGGCGACGGACCCGCCACCATCGTGACCGGAGCGGACACTGGCGTGAGCAGAAACGCATTCGTGTGTCCGGCGCGCATTCCCCAGCCCACAATTTGATCCGCCGCGTTCACGCCGCGCGCCACCATCAGTTCCCAGCCACTGTTGGTTGGAATCAAGTTGTTCAAGTCTGTCATGCGAGCCATTCCGCCCATCCCTCCCAGAGCGTTGGTTACCATGAATGCGTGCGGCATTCCTGCGGCCAGTTGCGCCATCCCAACGGCTGTGCCCGCGTTGTTCAGGCAATAGGCTGCGCTGTTCGTCCCGCCCAGCGTACCGAGATCGACCACCGTTTGCCCCATCATGCCTCCGCCGCTGGAGACGAAGGCATGGAAGTTGCCGCCGGACATCATTGCCTGCCCGGCGGTGTCTCCCATGTCGTTGACGTACCACGATTGGCCGCCCGATGCGCCCATGCTGCCCATTCCCATCGCCATCATGCTCGAACTGCCGAATAGGGCATTGGTGGACATGATCGGCTCCATCACGCCGTTGGACATCATCGCGCCCCCGACCACCATGCGGTTGCTATTGATGCAATACGCTGCCGAATTAGTGCCGCCAGATGTGCCCAGGTCCATCATGTCGCCGGCCGCAAAATTGGTCATGAAAAACGCATGCTGGCTGCCGTTGGTCGTCAGTGCCCAACCGACAATATCCCCGCGCATGTTGATCATCCACGCGGCGCTATTGCTGCCGCCAAGGGCGCCCAAATCCATCATTGCGGGATTCATCAGCGCGTTGGCGCAGAGGAAAGCGCGCATGTTGGTCGAAGCCATCTGCGCCCCGCCGACCATCCAACCGCTGTCGTTAACGCCATAAGCCCAACTGTTGCTCCCGCCCATCGTGCCGAGATCCACCATGCGGCCGCCATCGAACATGAAGGCGTGATAGCCGCCCAAGCCGGTCTGCATTGCTCCCACAATTTGCTCATGATTGTTGATGCCGTAGGCCATGCCGTTGGCGCCGCCAAGAGTGCCGAGGTCGGTCACGGCATAAAACTGACCGCGGGCCGGCCAGCACAGTCCGAAGAGAACAAGCGCGGCTGCCAGGTTCCACCGCAGAAAAGGAGAGGCGGGGCGGCTGACTGCGATTTGGTCGATTTGGTTTACGAAGCGCATAGTGATTATTGTCTAAATGTGTTGTCGGCTTTATGTTTTTTCGCCCGCTAATAATGCTGATTAACGGCTTTTGGCTTGCTCCTGACTCCCCACGGATTGCCAAAGGCTATGCAAGAATTGGCCAACTCATTCCCCGCCCGGGTCCATATCGTCCTAATACGGAGACCGGAAACCACGGATTGATCGTCGCGCTCGATGATTTGATCAATTGGCGCCCTAAACCGCGCCGGGGTCTTTTGCAGAGGGGGGTTGATGAAAACGGCCGGGCGCGGCAGAGGATTCCGAAGCCCTTAATCAGTTATTGTTTCGGCAACGCGAATTGCTTCCCAGGGCTTGGTCCGAACGTGTCAAACCCCAGGCGCTGCGCCTTATTATTAGAACCGAACCGAAATTCTGAGGGATGCGCGCTGTCGCGGCGTATTGGAAACAGAACGAAACATGAAGACGAGCACTTTGAGAATCATACCAAGCAGGTGGGCAGACAAATCGGTCGTGATTCCCATCGCGCGAGTGGTTCCAACCAGTCCGGATGGAAGGCGGCTCTGGCTGCGCCGTGGCAGCCAACATGGACTCAAGGCACCGAAAGGCGCCTTGCGCGAATGCTTATTCAGGGGTCTCGCGTTCGCTCACGAAGCCAGCCATTATGGCGCGCTCAACTTTCGTTGCGCATTGAACCACCCCCCCCTCGTGATAGGACATCCGCTGAGAATCGAAATCGAAACCAAAACAAAACAAACGAAAGACAATAACATGAAGAAAATGACTATCAGGGACCTGAAGGGCCGCCTGCGCCCATGCTATGGCCTGGCGCTGGCGGCGGCTCTTGCTGTCGGACTGCCCAACGCGGCACGGGCGCAGGATGACATTAGCGACATGAAGGGCGCAACCCACATGCTCAAGCTCCAGGGCATCAAGACTACGGCGGAGGCGGAGGCGCTCAAGCCCGGTGACACCATCGCGATGGTGTGTTCCAAGTGCAAGTCGGTGATGATCCATAATGTCACCACCGAAAAGGGACACATTAAAATCATGACGGTGGGCGAGAAACATCTCTGCCCGGGCTGCGACTCCTTTATCAAGGTCATCGCAGCCGGCAAACATGGGCGGAAAAATGAAGTCAAGCATGTCTGCGAAAAGTGCGGCAGCAGTTCGGTCTTTTGCTGCGCGACGAAGCCGGGCAGTGGTTCAACGGCTGGCATGGAAGAAAAGAAGTAAAGAACACGCTCGGCCAGAGGGCGGCGAGGTTTCTCCAAGCTTCTCGCCGCTTTTCTTTTTGACCAGGAATCCCGCTGCGACTCGCGGCAATCACAGGATAGCGCGGTTCCGCGTGAAATTTGAAAGGCCGCCATGAGCCGCACGGAACGACCACGCCCACCAAACTACCCGCACCTGCTTCGGACCTTGGCCGCCATTTACCCTGCATGACGGAACGACTGTCACAAATGCCGGTGAGCCAGCCCTTTGCATGAACTGTCATCAGAGCCGCCAGAACGCAACCAGCTATGTGGAAATCGAATCGGCGGGCCCTATTTCGGCCGCATGAGGGTCCGCAGGCGGACATGCTCATGGGCGTCAACGGCGTCACCTACGGCCAATCGATACCCAGCTCCGCCCACCGTGATTCCGTCCCCAATCTATTCGCCGCCGTTGCTCCTGCCGTGGCAAAAAAGGGTGAGGTTTTGGCAAAGAATGTCAAAGGGATGCGGATCAGTCCCGGCGTATTAATGAACAGACGGGCGCGAGAGGATCGCCCGCAGAAAACTTAAAATTGCCAATGATATGAAAATGACAAAATCACTTCTCTTGAGCGCGACAATCGTCGCGGCATTTGCGACCAATGTCCGGGCCGATAACCTGGCGGCTCTGGCAGCCAAGGCATCTGCAATTGTAAACGGGCCGGTCATTGCCAGCCCGCACGGGCTGGAGGAATTCCAATGGCTGACCAGGCAGTCCCAGACCTCAACTGGAGCAGTGGCGCGCGCCAACAGGGTTCCCTCGTACATCAGAAAGAACAGCGCCTTGGCGGCCAGTCCGCGAGTGCGTGAAGATTTCCCCGCATTGGGTCGCGGCGGGCAGTCGCCGACTCTAACCACTGCAAAGCCGATCGTGAGCGTGAATGAATTCAATCGGGTAACCAAGGACCAGGCCTGGGCCGCAAGCCCGAGAGTGAAAGAAGAGTTTCCCTGGCTCGCCCGAGGCTACACAAATGATTCCATTCAGGTGGCTCCCCTCAAGTAGGCACTGGCTGACGAAAGGAGTGGGCAAAAGCAGTTTCATATCCCGAACCGGCCGGCATGGATCGGCGTGAGCGGGAGGACCGTAGAGCGTGAGGGCGTTGAAACGTACGCCGTGCTCCACCCACCCTGACGCTCCACGCTCCGACATCATCAGGCAAATGCTGCTTTCGCCCGCACGATTCATCGAGCTGCGCGCACTTCATTTCTTTCTGTGAATTCCGAGAGGGAAGGCGCACCTTTCGGCGTAGTAGAGGAGACGATGCAAAATATCGCATTTGAATTTTATGATTAGTTTGAAACCGACGCGCAACGCCGCAATGGCGGGCCTCGCGGCTCTGGCCCTGATTCTTTCGGGCTGCAAAGGGGTGCCGACCAAAGGCGAGAAGGAAGCTCGCCGCCAGGCCCAAAGCGTGGCCGCCGATTATCGCCCCCATGGCGAAAAGCCGGTGCTGCCTGAGCTCTCGGCCAGTTCCAGCCTCAGCAATTATCTCGCTTATGCCTTGTTAAACCAGCCAAAGGTCGAAACAGCCTACTACGATTGGCTCGCGTCCATCGAACGCATCACCCAAGCGCGCTCTTTGCCCGACCCCCAGTTCACCTTCCAGATGGACATCCAGAACATCGTCACTTCGATCATGCCCGGGCTGATGGGGACCATCCCCTGGCCGGATAAACTCCGAGTGGGGGCGCAAATTGCCTCAGCCCAAAGCCAGGCCAAATACTTCGCTTTTCAATCCACTGTACTGGAGAGCGCGTTCGACGTGAAGCGCTCCTACTACCAACTCTACTTTTTAGCGGAGAAACTCCGGGTCAACCAGGAAACGCTTGGCCTGCTGGCGGACCTGGAAAAGCTAGCTCTCGCCCAAAACGAAGTGGGCAAGGTCACCCTGCAAGACGTGCTGCGCGCTCAGATCGAAGAGGACCGGCTGCGCACGGACATTGCCAACCTCGAGGACTCGCGCAACGCGCTGGTGGCACAGTTTAAAGCCGCCCTGGGTTTGAAAGCCGAGGACCCGGCTCCGCCGATGCCTCAGCGTTTTGAATCCACGCCATTGGACCTTACCGCGGACAAGCTCTTCGACATGGCGCTGGCGCAAAACACGCGGCTCAAGGCCATCGAAGCGGAGGTCCGCGCCGCCGAGGCTTCGATTCTCCTCGCCCAAAAGTCCCGCCTGCCCGACTTCACCCTGGGTTTCATGGGTGACGCAAAGACCGACCCAACTCTCTATCGTTTGCCGGGAAATCCGGGCACCATGTCACTTCCCATCTGGCGCGACAAGATCGCCGCGCAAATTGCCGAGGCCCAGGCCAATAAGCGTTCTGCTCAGGCGCAATTGTCGAGCGAGCAAATTGCGCTGGCGGCCGATTGGGCCGCCAGATCATACCTTTATCGCGAAGCGAGCCGCAATCTGGCGCTGCTGAACGACCAACTCCTGCCCAAGGCGCGGCGGTCGCTCGAAGTGGCCCGCTCCGGTTACCTGGCCGGCCAGATCGATTTCTTCAATCTGACCGACTCCGAGCGCACGCTGCTTGGGTTCGAGTTGGACCAGATCGAGGCAAGCACACAGCGCGAAGTGGTCCTGGCGGAATTGTCGCTGATCGTTCAGGGCATGCCCCCGAGTGGCGCCTCGCTGAGTCCCACAAGCGCCGGCATGAGCCGGGGCAACTCCTCGGCACCAAGAAAAACCAGCGGTGGCATGTAAAAGAAACCCAAAGTCTTGGCGGACGGCCACTAAATTCCGAATTTCGAATTTCGAAATCCGAACAAATTCAAATATGAAAGTTGGAAATAAACGCACAAAGTCCTCGATTCTCCTCGCTTTAGCTGTGGCGCTGTTGGGTGGGACCACCGCTTTGTTCACTGGCGCCGCCCACATGCATGCCGCCGAGGCGGCCAAAACCCTTTACACCTGCGGCATGCACCCGCAGGTCGTGCAGGACCATCCCGGCAATTGCCCCATCTGTGGCATGAGGCTCACTCCCGTCCGCAAGCAGCTAGCCTCGCCCCACCCCGCATCGACCAACGCTCCGACCGGCCCGCGCAAGATAGTTTACTACAAATCCACCATGATGCCGGGGGAAACCAGCCCGGTCGCCGCCAAAGACAGCATGGGGATGGACATGGTTCCCGTTTATGAGAGCGCGGCGGCAGGTTCTGAGGAATCGGGCTTGATCTCGATTGACCCGGTCACAATGCAGGACATGGACTTGCGCACCGCGCCGGTGACCCAAGGGCCGCTGCGCCGAACCATCCGCACCGTGGGCATCATCAATTACAACGAGACTACTTTGGCGGACGTGACCACCAAGTTCAAAGGCTGGATCGAGAAACTCTTTGTAAGCGCCACGGGCCAATTGGTAATGCGCGGTGAGCCGCTGTTTGAGATTTATTCACCTGAACTTTACAGCGCCCAGCGGGAGTACCTCTTGGCCCTCGAACAAAGCACCAACGCGCCCGGAGCTGCCGCGCTCCGAACCAGCGCCCTGACCAAACTGAAATTCTTCGATATTTCCGACCAACAGATTTCGGAATTGGAGCGCAGCCGCCAACCGAGCAAGACGCTGCGCATCCTCGCGCCCCAGGATGGGTTCGTGATCGAGAAAGACGTTGTGGAAGGCCAAATGGTAGAGCCGGGCATGAAAATCTACCGGCTGGCCGACCTGGGCCTGGTCTGGGTGCAGGCGCAGATTTACGAGAACGACCTGGTGTATATCAAGCTGGGCCAGGAGGCGACCGTGACGCTGGACTACCTGCCGGACCGCGAATTTCGCGGGCGAGTGACCTATGTTTATCCGAACGTGGATGAGAAAACCCGCACGGCTCAGGTGCGCATGGAGTTTCACAACCCGGGCTACTTCCTTAAGCCGGGCATGTTCGCCACCGTTCAGGTTATATCTGAGTTGGAGCCTTCCGCGGTGCTGGTTCCCGACATGGCCATCCTGCGCAGCGGCGAGAAGAATACCGTCTTTGTGGCGCTGGAAGGCGGGAAGTTTGACCCACGGACTGTCACCCTGGGGCCACAAGCAGAGAACGACACCTACCAGGTCATCAGTGGAGTGAAAGCCGGCGAGCGCATCGTGATTTCCGGCCAGTTCCTGCTCGACTCCGAAAGCCAACTCCGCGAAGCCATCCTGAAGATGCGCGAGCCGGGCAAGCCGGCCGAAATCATGCCCGGCTCAGCCGAAGCCACCAACGTCGTCCCGGGAGAGGCAAAGCCCCCCACCAAGCCGCCGGCGCAACCGCCCGTGGTCAAATACATCTGCCCGATGCCGGAACACGTCTCGATTGAATATGATCATCCGGGCAAGTGCCCCATCTGCGGCATGACCCTCGTGCCCGTCACGGCTGCCACCCTGCAAAAGCTTCAGCCCGGCGGCAAGCTGCTCTATTATACGTGTCCCATGCCCGAGCACAGCGACGTTCACGAAAGCAAACCGGGCAAGTGCCCCAAGTGCGGTATGACGCTCATCCCAGTGATGGAGGCCCCGTCACTGCCCAAATCCGTCCCGTCCGGCAGCGAAGCCATGCCCAAAGGGATGGTCATGCCCGAAAATCAGCACTGAGCGGCAAGGAGTTTATGCTCAAACGCATCATCGATTTCTCGCTGAACAACAAGTTCATCGTCCTGCTGGGAACGATCGCCCTCGTCCTGGGCGGCGTCTATGCGCTCAAAAACATCCCGCTCGACGCCATCCCCGATCTCTCGGATGTGCAGGTCATCATTTACACGCAATGGCCCGGCCAGGCACCGCAGATCGTCCAGGACCAGGTTACCTACCCAATTACCACCAAGATGCTCTCGGTGCCCAAGGCGACCGTCGTGCGCGGCTATTCGTTCTACGGCTTTTCGTTCGTCTATGTGATTTTTCAGGACGGCACCGACCCCTATTGGGCGCGCAGTCGCGTGTTGGAATACCTCAGCGGCTTGAGCGACCGCCTGCCCAAGGGTGTGTCGCCCGCACTGGGGCCGGATGCCACGGGCGTCGGTTGGGCCTTCATGTATTCCATCAATTCGACCAACCGCGACTTGGCCCAACTGCGCTCCATGCAGGATTGGTACCTGCGTTATCAGTTGGCCTCGGTCGAAGGGGTGTCGGAAGTCGCCTCTATCGGCGGGTTCGTGAAGCAGTACCAGGTCACCGTGGATCCGACCAAACTGCGCGCGTACAACCTTTCCATCTCGGACGTGGCGATGGCCGTCCAGCGCAGCAACGGCGAAGTCGGCGGACGCTCCATCGAGTTGGCCGAAAAGGAATTCATCCTGCGCGTGCGGGGCTACGTCCACGCCCTGGACGACTTGAGGAAGGTTGCTGTGAGTGTCGGCAACAACGGCGTGCCCATCCTCCTCGGGCAGGTGGCCAACGTGGAACTCGGACCGGACATGCGGCGTGGCATCGCCGAACTCAACGGCCAAGGTGAAACCGTCGGCGGCGTCGTTATCGTCCGTTACGGCGCCAACGCCCGCCAGGTCGTCCTCGACGTGAAGAAGAAGCTCGACGCCGCGATGAAGGGCCTGCCGCCGGACGTGAAATACAGCATCGCCTATGACCGCAGCGCGCTCATCCAGCGCGCCGTTAAAACACTCGAAGAAAAGCTCCTCGAGGAAAGCATCGTCGTAGCGCTCGTCTGCATTGCCTTCCTGATGCACCTGCGCAGCGCCTTTGTCGCCATTCTGATCCTGCCCATCGCCGTGCTGATGTCGTTTCTCGTCATGTTCACTCAGGGGATCAGCTCCAATATCATGTCTCTGGGCGGCATCGCCATCGCCATCGGGGCCATGGTCGATGCCGCCATCATCATGATTGAGAACGCTCACAAACACATGGAGCACGACCAGGGCAGGAAGCCTCACTGGGACATCATCCGCGATGCATCGGTCGAGGTCGGCCCCACGCTCTTCTATTCGCTGCTGGTCATTACCGTCTCCTTCCTGCCGGTCTTCACCCTCCAGGCGCAGGAGGGCCGCATGTTCAAACCGCTGGCCTTCACCAAGACCTACTCCATGGCGGCGGCGGCAATCCTTTCCATCACCCTGGCTCCGGTCCTCATGGGCTTCTTCATCCGCGGCAAGATCCCGGCCGAGGAGAAAAACCCCATCAACCGCTTCCTGATCTGGCTCTATCACCCGGTCATCGATTTCGTCATCAAATGGAGATGGCTGGTCGTCTTCACCGCCGCCGCCCTCATCGTCTGGGTGTTTTTCCCCTGGAATAAACTCGCCGCCCGCCTGTTGCCCAACGGCCCGGTCAAGGAATGGGCGTTTAAGCTTGGAAAATACTTCCCCTACCAGAACCTCGGCTCCGAATTCATGCCCCCGCTCTACGAAGGCGACCTGCTCTACATGCCCACGACCTTTCCCGGACTCGGCGTCACCGAAGCCCGCGCCATCATCCAGCAAACCGACAAAATCCTCAAGAACTTCCCCGAGGTCCATCACGTCTTCGGCAAAATTGGCCGCGCTGAAACGGCCACCGACCCGGCGCCGATGGATATGATTGAAACCACGATCATGCTCAAGCCCGAGGAAGAATGGCCCGCTGTGGACATCAAAGACGCGGATGGCAAAGTCATTGCCCACCGCCGCCGCACGCCTGATGAACTCACTGACGCCATGAACGCCGCGATCCAGTTTCCCGGCCTGAATAACGCCTGGACCATGCCCATCAAGACTCGCATCGACATGCTGGCCACCGGCATCAAGACCCCCGTCGGCATCAAAGTCGCCGGGCCGGACCTGGCGGAACTCGAGCTCGTCGCCTCCGAGATCGAAGCGGTGGTGAAGGGCGTTCCTGGCACCTTGAGCGCCTTTGCGGAGCGCACGATGGGCGGCAACTACATCGAGTTCAACATTGACCGCGACGCCATTGCCCGCTACGGCCTCAAGGTGGGCGACGTGCAAGACGTGCTGGAAGTCGCGTTGGGCGGCATGCCCCTCACTACCACGGTCGAGGGTCTCGAGCGCTACACCGTCAACCTGCGCTACAACCGCGATTTCCGGGAAAACCTGGGCGCCCTGCGCCAGATCATCATCCCCGCGCCCACCGGCGCCCAGGTGCCCTTGAGCCAACTGGCCACTCTGAAGGTGTTACGGGCGCCGATGGGCATCAAGAGCGAAGCCGCGGTCCCCAACGCCTGGATTTATGTGGACATCAAGGACATTGACATCGGCACCTACGTCCAGATGGCCATGCGCGCCGTCAACGACGCCATCGCCAAGGGCCAAATCAAGCTGCCGAGCGGCTACAACATCTTTTGGAGCGGCCAGTACGAATACATGCAGCGGGCCAAGCAACGACTCATGCTCGTCGTTCCCCTCACTCTGCTCCTTATCATCCTGATCATCTATCTCAACACGCGCTCCGCCATCAAGACCGCCGTCGTTATGCTGGCCGTGCCTTTCTCCCTGGTGGGGGCAATTGGCATTCTCGCCATCCTTCACTACAATCTGAGTGTCGCCGTCTGGGTCGGCATCATCGCCCTGGCCGGTCTAGACGCCGAAACCGGGGTCGTCATGCTCCTCTATCTCGACCTCGCTTACGCCGAATGGCAGAAGAAGGGTCTTATGCATAACCTCGCCCACCTCCGCGACGCCATCTACCACGGCGCGGTGAAGCGTGTCCGCCCCAAAGCCATGACGGCGTGCGTCATCATTGCCGGCTTGGCCCCCATCTTGTGGAGCCACGGCGCTGGCGCCGACGTCATGAAACGCATCGCTACCCCGATGGTGGGGGGCGTCGTCACCTCGACCATCATGGAATTGATGGTCTATCCCGCCATCTTTTACCTGTGGCGTTCGCAGGAGCTCAAGAAACCAGGCGAACCATTGCCAGGCCCTGCTGCTTGACCGCGCCATGAAATAATGGTGAGGGATTCCAACTGCGGCGGCGTATTAAAGAACAGAAGAAACCGGCGGGTTAAGCCGCCAAAGAAAGACAAAACCATGAAGAATCTGAATAAAGTCCTGTTCGCCGCGGCTGTCGCCGCAACTCTCAGCTTGGCCAGCGCGGCCAGCGCCCAATACAAACCCACCGGAGACGATGGCATTACCGCCTCGCCCAAGGTCCGCCAAAGGCTCAACGAAAGAGCGGCTGCCGCGCTCGCAAGCCCCTCGGTGGCCGCTGCCATGGTTACGTATCGGACACCCGGGTTGGAAGGCCTTACCGCCTCGCCCAAACTTCGCCAAATGTTGGCCGAACGGGAAGTAGTCGTGAGCGGCGCGCCCACTACCGAGGTGGCGGTTTCCGCATATCGCCCGACTGGCGCCGATGGCATCACCGCGTCCCCGAAATTTCGCGAACAACTGGATGAGCGCACCGCGCCAGTCATCATCGCGCCGCTTAAGTAAGCCGGGTCAGAAACATCCCAAGCGCGCCAAAAGTTAGCCTCTCGAAATAATGAAAGCCCACAGAACCATACCGACAAACCTCGAGGACTGGTTGCATAGCGGTCCCAAGGCCGGATGTCCTTCAAAGCGAAGGTGTACTCCGTGGCGGGATGGGGAGCAACCGCTTGCCACGGTGGCTGCGGCGCGCCCATCCAAAACGTTGTTCCCATCTGTGGCGAATGGTAATCTCGTGTTGTCGTTTGCTGTATGAAACCCAATCATGAACCCGATAAGGACCGCGCCCTGGACAAAGTCTTGAAGCAGTGGGTGGTGGATGCCCCGCTCCCGCCGCGTTTTGAAGAACAAGTCTGGCAGCGGATCGCTCGAACGGAAGCTCGCCCCGCGCCAACCTTCCTGGCCTCATTGAGCCGCCTCATTGAAGCCGCGCTGCCGCAGCCCCGATTCGCTTGTTCCTATGTGGCAGTTTTGCTGGTGCTGGGGGTGATGGCCGGCTCCTGGGCCGCCCAGAGAGAAACCAGCCGCCTGGACGCGGCTTTGGGTTCTCGTTATGTGCAGTCCATTGATCCCTATCGCAAGGCTCCTTCAGAACAGTGAAAAAGGGCGCACTCATTTTATTGTCGGGCCTGCTGGTCTGCGCTGCGGCCTTTTCAGGCTTCTATTATTTCGGCACGGCGCCGTGCCGAGCCATGATCAGCCAGCCGCAACCCGAGTTGGCCTGGTTGAAAAAGGAGTTCCACTTGAGTGACGCCGAGTTCGCGCGCATTACCAGGCTGCACGCGGCCTACTTGCCTCAGTGCGCGCAACGCTGTCTGCGCATTGCCGAGCAAAACCGGCAGCTCGAGCAATTACTCTCCCAGGCATCCTCAGTGACGCCCGAAATCCAGAACCTATTGGCCGAACGCGCCAAGACACGAGCCGACTGCGAGGCCGAAATGCTCAACCATTTTTTGGAAGTCAGCCGCGCGATGCCGCCCGACGAGGGCCGGCGCTACCTCGAGTGGGTCGAGCAGCAGGCCTTCCTGAACGACCCGGCAATGGAAACCCGCCACCACCATCCCATGGCGGAGGTGCGTGGTGAGCGTTAGACCGGCTGAGCGTCCGGGCGTCGAGCGTGGACCGTCCAGAGCGTGGAACCTGCATACTTTTGAGCGTGGAACTCTCAACCTCACGCTCCACGCTCTACGCTCCACGAGCCCATGAACGAGCCCGCTACGGACGAACTGGATACGCGCGACATGGCCCTATTGGCGGAGGGCCATGAAGCTGCTTTAAACGCTTTGATGGCACGCCATGCGCAGAAGCTTTTCCATTATCTCCTCCGCTCGTTGCAAGATGAGGATGACGCCGCCGATCTGGCCCAGGAAACGTTCGCCAGAATTTATCAAAACAGGGCGAAATTCGATCCAAACCAGAAGTTCACCACCTGGTTTTATGCTATTGCCAGCAACCTGGTCCGGGATCGTTACCGCTGGCGTTCGAGACATCCTCAAGTCTCTCTCGATGCCGAAAACGGCCAGTCCGAGGCGGCTCTAAAGGACAGCCTCCCTTCTCTCGACCGGGCGCCCGACCAGAACCTGCAAACCCAGGAACGCGCTAACGCGGTGCGAAAGGCCGTTGCAGCGCTGCCACAGGAGTTGCGGCAACCGCTTATTCTGGCCGTGTACGAGGAGATGTCGCAGGCGGAAATCGCTGCCATCCTCAATTGCTCGGTCAAGGCAGTCGAGACTCGCATCTATCGCGCGCGGCTACAACTGCGCGCCGGGCTGGGCGAATTGGCGCAAGCCTCTTGAAGCAACCCAATCACTAGCGCCACCAGCCCGTTTTGGGACAAAACCACCCTGTCTTTTCGTCCACGTCATCCGGAAACTTTATCGCGCGACTCAGTGGTGGCGTTGAAAGATGTGGTGGAAGCCACTGGCGGCATGAGTGTAATGGCCAAACGCGTTGGACCGTCCCGCATTTTCGGGTCAGGGAGATTTCCGCGCCGGCGGTTAAGGTCCGCGCCGGGCAAAGTTTATTGCTTGGCAATCCGCTCGATGAATCGGGAACTCCTTTCGAGGCAGGGGGCAACTCGCCCAAGTCGCTGCTGGTCCTGATCACGCCGACACTTATCGATTCGGCCGGCCATAGGCTTCACAACTCTGGCGATTAAACACTCGCGCAGTCAGCGGCAGCGGAGGTACTCTCGGCCCATGACAACCACCTCCTGCACTCAACCCATCGGCAGGTCTCTATGCCGTTTGAGAGTTCCCACTCTACCAGGAAAAGCTACTTGGCTTGGCACGGCAATCGCCTGCGTGCTACTTGGCTTGAGCGCGTTCGTTTCCCGAGCCGAGACCCTTTACCGAATCGCCTCGCCCGATAACCGCATCCGCGTCTCGATCCAGATGCCGGTGCCGGGTTCGGCTGACCGCCCGCAATGGGCCGCGTGGTTTCACGACAAACCGATCCTGACCAACTGCGCCCTGGGTCTGCAAACGACCGACGCCGGTGAGTTGCTGGCAGGCGTCCAGGTGCTCCGCGAGCGCCCCCGCTCGCTGAACCGTCGCATCCCTGTCTTGTTCGGCAAGGCGGATCACGCTGATGACCATTTCCGCGAAACCCGGTTCATCCTGGAAACACCTCAACATCGCCGGCTCGACGTAGTGTTCCGTTGTTACAACGACGCCGTTGCATTCCGTTATGAGTTGCCCAAAAACGCCGGCGCCCAGACCGTAACTATCGCGGACGAAACGACCTCGTTCCGGATTGAAGGCGAGCCCACGGCCTATGCGCAGTATCTCGAAAGCTACCGCACTTCCCACGAACACAACGTGACCACCGTGGCGTGCCGCGAATTGCCCCCAGACGTGCTGCTGGACATGCCCCTGACCTTTTCCTGGGACGATGGCACCTACGCAGCCATCACCGAGGCGGCGCTGCGTCATTACGCCGGAATGTCCCTGATGCGCCCGGCCAGCCCCACCACCGGCGGCGAGCTGGTCTGCAAACTCACGCCACGCCCCGACGGCGCCAAGGTCGTGCGGCCCTTGCCTATGCTGACGCCCTGGCGCGTCGTGCTGGTGGCCGACCATCCCGGAGCGCTTCTGGAATCCAGCACCACCTATTGCCTGAACGAGACTTCGGTCATTAAAGATGTGTCGTGGATTAAACCAGGCAAAATCACCTTCTCTTGGTGGAATGGCGACGTTTACGACGGCCACCGCACCCTGCCGATTCTCTCGTTCGCGATGGCAAAAAAATACATCGATTTTTGCGCGCGCAATGGAATTCCGACTCACTCACTGACTTCAGACGAGAAGACGGTCTCCCCCTGGTATTTTCAATCCAACTTGGGCGTGGCTCCCGGCCCCGACACCGATGTTACACGGACTCGGGCGGACTTCGACTTGCCGGCCATTCGCCGTTATGCGCAATCGAAGCATGTGCGGCTCTGGACTTGGGTCCACCAGGGGGCATTGCGCGGGCGAGTTGAGGAGGCCTTCACGGCGTTCGAGAAAATGGGCTGGAGCGGCATGATGGTGGATTTCTTCGACCACGACGACCAGGAATCCGTCGAGTTCGCCGAATCCATTCTGCAAGCTGCCGCCCGTCACCACCTGCTGATTCATTTCCACGGCGTCTGGAAGCCGACGGGTTGGCAGCGCACCTACCCCAACCTGATGAACCATGAAGGGGCGCTCAATCTGGAATACCTTAAGTGGAGTGACCGCTGCACGCCGGAGCACAACCTCAACATGGCCTTCACCCGGCTCATCGCCGGGCCGATGGACTATCATCTGGGCGGATTCAGGGCCGTGACGCGCGCCGCGTTCAAGCCCCACAACATCGCCCCGAACGTCCTCGGCACCCGCTGCCATCATCTGGCAATGTACGTCTGCTTCGACAATCCCAACCCCATGCTCGCCGACTACCCCACAGCTTACGAAGGCCAGCCCGGATTCGATTTTCTCAAACTCGTGCCCACCTGGTGGGACCAAACGCGCGTCCTGGAAGGCAAGGTCGGCGAGTTGCTCGTGACCGCGCGCCGGAAAGGCAAAACCTGGTATATCGGCTGCATGTCGGCCCGGCACCCTCGCGACCTCGACCTGCCACTCACTTTCCTGGGCGCCGGACAATACCGGGCCGACCTCTGGAAAGATGCGCCCGATGCCGAGACCGACCCCAACCACCTCACCATGGAAAACCTGCAAGTCTCATCCGATCAAACCCTCAAGGTCCACATTGCCCTCGACGGTGGGTTTGTGGCGCGGTTCAGCCCGGCTCCATCACAAAGATAGTATTTCTTGTAGCAGTGGAATAGTTTGCCCTCAAACTTCCCGCCGGTATATATTCATCCCAGGCTGTGGCGGAAAACCAGCCGGCAATAAAACCGCATGAGTCCTATTTTTAGTTTCAAGGAATTCGGCGAGCGCCTCCGCGAGTTTATTCGTGGATGCAATGAGCCAACCGCAAATATGGCGGCCTTCGGACCGGCGCTTGGGTCGGAATTCAACCGCCTAGCCCTCGAACTGTTCGACCTTCAGTTCAAGAACAATGTCCCGTACCGCAAACTTTGCGAGCGCCGGGGCATGAGCCCCGCCAATGTGGTAAGTTGGCAGGAGATTCCCGCCGCGCCGGCTTCCGCATTCAAGGAATTCGAGTTTTCCTGCCTTGGCGCGCGTGAGGGGACGGCAGTCTTCCACTCGAGCGGCACCAGCGAGCATCGGCCAAGCCGGCATTGGCATCATACAGAGTCGCTTGCCATTTATGAAGCCTCGCTATGGCCCTGGTTCCAAAAGCATTTGCTCCCGGAATGGACCGAGTGCAGCCCGAGTGGCCGAAGCCAGCCGGCCGCCCCTCGTCTGGTAATGCTCGTACCCAATCCAACCCAAGCGCCTCATTCATCGCTGGCCTATATGTGCGAGACGATTCGGCGCCAATTAGGCGCGCCTGACACTATATTTCTGGGCAGCCTCAGTGAAGATGGGGCGTGGACGCTGGATATTGCAGGGGCGCTCGAGGTTTTACAGGAAGGGATCGAACTTGAGCGGCCTGTTTTACTGCTCGGCACCGCGTTTTTATTCGTGCACTTGCTCGACAGTCTTGAGGCTCGGGCTCTTCGAGTTCGGCTGCCGCCCGGGTCGCGCGTCATGGAGACCGGCGGTTACAAGGGCCGATCACGCAGCTTATCTAAAGCTGAGTTGCACGAGTGGATGGATTCCATCCTCGGCGTTCCAGAAAATAGGGTGATTAGCGAATATGGGATGAGCGAGTTAAGCTCGCAAGCCTATGATAGCGTGGCAAGTGCGCACGGCGCCCATGCCCTCTTGGCAAGGTCTGGCGAGCGTGCTGCCATCGGAGTGCCCTCGTCTCGGGCGCAGGGGGCCTTCCATTTCCCACCCTGGGCCCGAGCGCAGGTTATTTCGCCTGAGAGTGGCAGAGAGGTGAGTGATGGCGAGACCGGTTTGCTTCGCATCTTCGATCTGGCCAATGTCTATTCTGTCCTGGCTATCCAAACTGAAGATTTGGCCGTACGCCGAGGCAACCGCTTTGAGTTATTGGGCCGGGCAGCCCTGGCCGAGCCGCGCGGCTGCTCACTGATGGCGTGCGAGGTTTCAAAAGAGCACCTTGATGAACCTGCCTGATTATTTTATCGCCGATCTGCCTCCGGAAGCTGCCGTCAACCCTGCCTTGATTGGGGAAGCGTGCCAAACACTGAAACGCAATCGCGAACGTTACCTGGCCCACCGCTCGACCCACAGCCTGGTCCACCTCCTGAGCGAGTTGGCGAAAAGCTGGCTCAACCCCGAGTTTCCGTTCCGCAAACTCGCCCTCGAGAAAGGCTCCGGCTCGACCGGCTTTTCCAGCGCAACTTTGGCCTCGGGATTGGACGGGTTTTTCAAGACATTGACGCCGCATGCCTTTGAGACGCTGTTGAACCAGGACCTCGGCCACGCCCACCGCCTCGACAAAATGACCGCCAGCGAGCATGAGCAAAAGGCCAATCGCGCCGCGCTGGCGACCGGGCCGGAGCTTCTGGCGCACATCGCAGCGGGGAATTTGCCGAGCCCTGCTTTCATGAGCATCATCCTGGGCGTGTTGGCGCGCTCAGCCCAATTTGTGAAGTGCGCCAGCGGCGCCGCCTTGCTCCCGCGGCTCCTGGCCCACTCCATTTACGACGCCGACCCCAAGCTGGGCGCCTGCATTGAAATCGCCGAATGGCGCGGAGGCGATGCCCAATGCGAGCAGGCGCTTTTTGCCGAGGCAGATTGCGTAATCGCAACCGGCAGCGATCAGACCTTGGAGGACATTCGGCGGCGGGTCCCCCCGAAGACGCGGCTCTTAGGATATGGACACCGTGTTAGCTTTGCGTACGTCGCCCATGAGGCCGTCACCGGTTGGAACGCCAGAAAACTCGCGGCGCGCGCAGCCCTCGATGTGGCGGCCTGGGACCAGCTCGGCTGCCTCTCGCCCCATGTGATCTACGTGCAAGAAGGCGGAGCTTCGACGCCGGAAAAATTCGGCGAATTGCTCGCGGAGGAAATGGCCGAACGCGAAGCGGTCGAGCCGCGCGGCCAACCGCCCGCCGAGGCAGCGGCGGCCATCGCCTCGCGCCGGGCCATTTACGAACTGCGCGCCGCCAACTCGCCCGGGACGCGCGTGTGGTCGAGCAAAGGCGCGACCGCTTGGACAGTTGTTTATGAAGCCGACCCCCGGTTCCAGCTTTCCTGCCTGTACCGTTTCATTTATGTGAAGCCGGTTGCAGGTGTGAGCGAGGCATTGCAACACGCCGATGCTTTTCGCGGCAGAGTCTCGACGGTGGGGCTGGCCTCCCCCGAGCAACGGGTTCATGAACTGGCAACCGAGCTGGCCCGCTGGGGTGTGACGCGGGTCTGTCCGCTGGGCCAAATGCAGCAACCGCCCCTGGCCTGGCGGCATGATGGCCGTCTGGCCCTGGCGGACTTGGTTGTATGGTCGGATTGGGAACAGGGTTGAGACAAAATGGAGCTACGCAAAATGTTTCAATTCGAGGCGGCGCACCTCTTGCCGCGTTTGCCCAGGTCCCATAAATGCCGGCGTCTGCATGGCCACAGTTTCCAAGTCGAGATTGTCATCGACGGCCCGTGCGATCCGAAACTGGGCTGGGTAATAGATTACGCCGATATAACAGAGGCATTCAAGCCGCTCTGGGAACAGCTCGACCATAATTACCTCAACAAGGTCCGTGGCTTGGAAAACCCGACCAGCGAGAACATTGCCATTTGGATATGGGACCGGCTCAAGCCCAAACTGCCCGGCCTGACCGAGGTCGCGGTCGCTGAAACATGCACTGCGCGTTGTGTGTATCGGGGTTGAATGGACGGCCGATGGTTGAGCTAGGAGGTTCGGTGAATCATCAGGAACTACGCAGTGATGGAGGACCCGGGAATATTAACCTAAAACGACCGATCCTGAAGCGGCATCCACTTTGTCAATGGCGTCGATCCGTTTTTGTAATCGCGTCAGGCAGTCCGGACACATCCCGTGGGTGAAGGACGCATGGGAATGCTTCATGACGTAGGTTTCAACGTCCGGCCAGTCGCCGGCCTCGTCTTTAATTTTCTTGCAATAGCAGCAAATCGACAGCCGCCCGGTCAGCGTTTTAAGGCTGGCCAGCACTTCTTGGAATCGCTGGAGCAATCGCTCTCGTTCCTGCTCCGCCCGGTGTCTCTGCAGACTCATCTCGACCGATATTCTGAGGTCCTCGGTTCGGTAGGGCTTTAGAATGTAACCATAGGGCTCGGTGCGCTGAGCCCGCTGGAGCACGGGACCGTCATAGTAGCCGCTGACGTAAACAATCGGGACTCGCAACGTGCGGATTTGCTCGGCGGCCTGGATGCCGTCCATCTCGCCGGCCAAGTGGATGTCCATGAGCACCAGGTCCGGTTTCAGACTCTGGGCTAGGACGATTGCCTCCTCGGCTGAAGGCGTGATGCCAGCCACTTCGTAATCGAGGTTCTGGAGCTTGTACTTTAGGTCCTGCGCGATGGTAGGATCGTCCTCGACGATGAGGATTTGCTCTTTGCCGAAACGCTGTGCCTGCGACCCGGCGAGTTCGTCATCTAAAGGCAGAACGGTACTGCGGACATTCATAGGTTTGAAAGAGCACTCCTTGTGCCAATCATCTATCAGGACGGTCCCCTGCCGCGAAATTCATGGCGCGAATTGCACGAATTCCACGAAGGGATTCAATCGCGAAGCTGATATTGGTCCGTT
The DNA here is from genome assembly GCA_035946615.1 of Verrucomicrobiia bacterium. NCBI lineage: Bacteria > Pseudomonadati > Verrucomicrobiota > Verrucomicrobiia > Verrucomicrobiia bacterium. The sequence continues at coordinate 9,537 of DASYZB010000086.1, read as the reverse complement.
GGGTTTTCCAATGCGAATGCGGAAGAACCGCGCGACGTCCGGTCCGCCATAACGCCGTTGGTGGCATCAGTCCAACTGACGAGATTCGTGCTGGATTCAAGAGAGATATAAACCTGATTGCTCATCGTGGTCGAAATTAGTTCGCGGTGAGGGGTTTTGACGGTTAGAATGAGCCAGCGCCCGAAAAGCGCCGCTAAATTATGACGCCAGTGACAGCTCAGCCGCATGCAATCGAGGGGGTCCATCCAAGGGAACCAGGGTTGGGAGTCGAACCCCGTCCCGTGGAGCGAGAGCCAACCGAGACACACCCTGTGGCGCGGCATCAGGCCGCCCGCGAGGTGTATCGCAAAATCGCGGCCAATATCGCCCGGATTATGAAAGGCCAGGCCGGCTCGACGCGGTCGCTTTTGGCCGCCTTGGCCAGCGGCGGCCACGTCTTGCTCGAGGATTTTCCCGGAACAGGCAAAACGACATTGGCCAAGGCCCTTGCCCGTTCGATTGACGCCCAATTCAAGCGCATCCAGTTCACGCCCGACCTGCTCCCGTCAGATATTCTTGGGGTGTCGGTGTTTAATCAGCGGGACCAGCAGTTTCATTTCCACGAGGGCCCCATCTTCACCAATATCCTGCTGGCAGATGAAATCAATCGCGCCTCGCCGCGCACCCAATCGGCTCTGCTCGAAGCGATGGGCGAGAGCCAGGTTAGCGTGGATGGCGAACGGCGCGATTTGGCCGGGTTGTTCTTCGTCATTGCTACGGAAAACCCCGTCGAATTTCGCGGCACTTACCCTCTGCCCGAGGCGCAGATGGACCGCTTTGCGATGCAATTTGCCTTGGGTTACGTGCAATCGGCCGATGAGGTCGCGATTCTGACAGCGCACCAGCGCAATCACCCCCTTGAAGACCTCGCCCCATGCGCGACGCTCGAGGAGGTATTGATGCTCCGTGAGGCTGTGCAGGCGGTGCGCATCAGCGAGGAACTCAAGCGCTATTCAGTCGATCTGGTTGGCGCCACCCGAACGGCCGCAGGCGTCCAATTGGGCGCAAGCCCGCGCGCCTCGATTACGCTGATGAAAACCGCCCAGGCCCTTGCACTATTCGACGGGCGCGAGTTTGTCATTCCCGAACAAATCCAGGAAATTGCTGTGCCGGTCATCGCCCATCGATTGGTTATGGAACCCCAGGCCCGCTTCTCGGGCCTGACCGCGCGGGCAGTGGTCGAGGGGATTGTAAAGAAAACCCGGGTTCCTGCTTGAAAGAACCTCGGTGCGCGTCCGGCGGGCGCAGCAAGGCTAGAATCATGAGCGTTTGGGAAATACCTTGGGCGCTGCAAGTTTGGTGCTCGCTCCACCCCGAACGGGCGCGCCCCGCCAGTGGCTCCCAATGAAAAGATGAGGCCAATCTTTAAAGTCCTCTACCGGTTGTACCGGTTATTCTCCGGTCTGCGACACTGGGGCCGGCGCCGGTTTACCAACGCCGGGTTAATCGTGCTTGGGGCTTTGGCTTTTGCGGCAATCATGTGCCCCGACACGGACAACAACGTCGCTTATCAGGGTTTTGCAGTTCTGCTTTGCCTGCTCTTGCTGGCGTATGGTTTCAGTTGGGTTTTCCGTGCCCGTTTCTCTGCGATGCGGCTCTTGCCCCGGTTCGGCACAGCGGGCTCTCCACTGAACTACACGGTGCAACTGAAGAACCTGACGCATAAAACCCAGCACGGCCTGACCATGCTCGAGGATTTTGCCGACCCACGCCCGCCATTTGCCGACTGGCTGGCGGTGCAACTGGCCGATGAGAAGCGGGCGCGCTCGTTCCGGTTCAACCGGCGGCGGGCCTCGAATCCATTCAACCTCGCAGCAGCTTCTGAAAAGCCGGTGCCGGCCAGTTTGCCGGGGCAGGAGGTAGCCGTCCAGGCCGAGTTAATGCCCTTGCGCCGAGGGCTCTTGCGGCTCGAAGGTGTCACTTTGGCGCGGCCTGACCCGCTTGGTTTGGTTCGTGCGCTGGCCCCCGTGTCTCTGACCCAATCGGTATTGATTTTGCCCAAACGCTACCCTTTGCCGCTCATTGATCTCCCGGGAAACATGAAATACCAGCAAGGCGGTATTGCCCTGGCCTCGCACGTCGGCCAGAGCGAGGATTTCGTTGCCTTGCGCGAATATCGGCCCGGCGACCCCATGCGCCATATTCATTGGAGAAGCTGGGCTCGAGCCGGCAAGCCAGTCGTCAAAGAGTTCGAGGACGAGTTTTATGTCCGCCACGCTTTGGTCCTGGACACGTTCACAGACGACCCACGGAGCGAAGCGTTCGAGGAAGCCGTGTCGGTCGCAGCTTCCTTCGCCAGCACGATTCAAACCCAGGAATCGCTGCTCGATTTGCTGTTCGTCGGGTTGGAGTCCTATTGCTTCACAGGCGGGCGTGGCTTGGGGCAAACCGACCAAATGCTCGAAGTGCTGGCCTCTGTGCGCCCCTGCCACGAACCCTCATTCGGCTCCCTGGAACGGCTGGTGCTAAGCAGGGTGGAACTCGTCAGCGGCTGCATTTGCATCCTGCTTGCCTGGGACAGCGAGCGGCAGGAGTTCATTCGCAAACTGAGGGGCCTGGGTGTTCCGGTGCTGGTCCTAGTCGTGGCCGAACGAGGCAACACCAAGCCTTTCGAGCTCGGTCCAATGCAGGACGAACCGGAGCGGTTTCATCGGCTGGAGGTCGGCGCGATCGAATCGGGTTTGGGCAAACTAAAATGAGGCGCGGCCCAGGATTATGAAGACTCCTCCTTTGCTTGTCGGGGCTGGCTTGGTTTTTTGGGGGTGGCAGACTGGCTTTATTGTCCCGGGTGTGGTCATGGGGGTGGTCCTCGAATCGAGCCGCTGGCTTAAGCCGCGGTGGGAGTTTTCTGATACGGATTTCCGGCGCATCTGGACTTTTTGCGCGCTGCTGTTGCTGGGGGCGGCCGTGTACGCATTCACGGTAAATGACGGCCCCGGGGGTTTTCGCGGGTTGTTTCAGGACCCGAACTTTTTCAGCACCCGTGAGGCGGGCAATGCCACCGCGCGCACGCTAGCGTCTCTATTCCGCTGGCTGCCGATGAGCTTCTTTCTGTTCGTCGGCGCGCAGGTCTATAGTTCGAAAGGCGGTATCCCGCTGGAAACCATTTCACTGATTCTGCGCCTGCGTTGGAGCCGGGCGCGCAAGCTGGGCCGGCCTCTGCCGGAAAGCCGGTGTATTGATGTGTCGTATGCGTATCTGGCGCTCTGCTTATTCTCGGCTAGCGCCCATTTTACGGAGAGCCTGAGCTTCTTTCTCGGGTTCTGCGCGTTGGTTAGCTGGGCGTTATGGCCTCAACGCTCGCAGCGCTTTGGGCTGGCGATGTGGAGCGCTACGCTGGCAATCGCACTGGTGTCAGCCTACTTCGGCCAGCGTGGATTGAGCCAGTTGCAGGCCTATATTGGCAATCTCAACCCGCAGTGGTGGATGAATTTCAGCCGGCACCGCTTCGACCCGGCTCAAACCCGAACTGAGCTGGGGCGCATCGGGCGGCTGCAGGCCTCCAAGAAAATCATTATCCGGTTGACGACCAAAACGGGCGCCCCACCAGGCCTGCTGCGTGAAACCAGTTACCGCACCTTCAAGCATCAAACTTGGTATGCCGATATCACCACCAATGCCTTCGTGCGGGTTTCTGAGGAAACAAACCAGCAGACCTACATCCTGGTGCATGGCAAGACCAACTCCTCTACCGTCAATATCGCGTGCTATCTTGAAGGCGGCACCGCCCTGTTGCCATTGCCCGCCGGCAGCGGGCGCCTGGAGCATTTGATGGCTTATGATTTAGGCAAAAGTCCTCTCGGCGCTGTCCTGGAGGAAGGGCCGGACATGGTGATGTTCGATGCCTGCTACGGCCCCGGCAACACCATGGATTCGGCCCCCGATGAGCGGTTCGATCTCCGCGTGCCGGAACTCGAGAAACCTGCTTTGGACCAAGTCCTTGCCGAGTTGCAGGCGGGGGATAGCCTCACTTGCGACCAGGCCCTGAGGACCCTGAGCCGCTTTTTCCGCCAGCAGTTCTCTTACAGCATCTGGAGCGACCCCGGCCGAATCAGCCGAACCGGCGAAACGCCCTTGACGCGCTTTTTGCTTCGCACGCGGACCGGCCATTGCGAATACTTCGCAACCGCCGGCGTGCTGCTTTTGCGGCGCTTGCATATCCCGGCCCGCTACGCCGTCGGCTTTGACGTTCATGAGGGGATGGGGGAAAAATACGTCGTGCGCCTGCGCGATGCGCATGCCTGGTGCCTGGTTTGGGACAAAGCCACTTCAAGATGGCGCGACGTCGATTTCACGCCACCGACTTGGGTCTCCATTGAGGGCGAGCGAACCTCCAAACTCCAATCCCTGCAAGATTTATGGTCCTGGGTCACTTTCCAGTTCTCCAAACTCCGCTGGGGCCAAACGCATTTGCGCGAGTATTTCCTTTGGGCCCTCATACCGATTCTGGTCTTTCTATTTTATCAGATTGTTTTCCGGCGGCGGCACCGCCAGCGCCGGCAGCGTCCAGGCAGCACCCAGGACGTATTGTGGCCCGGGCTGGACTCGGAATTTTATCAACTCGAACGGTCCCTGGCTCAGAGGGGGGTGGCCCGCGATGCCAGCGAGCCACTCTCCGACTGGCTCGGGCGGGCGCTGGAGAATCCCGCCCTGGGTCAAAACCGGCTTGCCCTTCAGGAGTTGCTCTTGCTGCATTATCGATACCGCTTTGATCCGCGTGGACTGGACTCAGCAGGCAGGCAACGACTCAAATCCAAAGCCAGGGAATGCCTCCAGGAGGTCCTTAAAAAGGAAGACTCGGACTTCCTGATCTCGTGGAAAACGAGTGAGACGGAGTGATGGTGTATTGGAGTGATGGAGTGGTGGGAAACCAATACTCCAGCACTCCATCACTCCGTTTTGAGCCCATGCGAGTTCCAGGCACACGGCAGAACTCCAAGCCGGGATCACGTGTTCTGAGACTTCAGATTCACGCAATCATCTCGACAGCTCAACCACATTTACCTCTTGAGAGGCCAGGTCCATTTCCCAATCGGCGGCGCCTTCGAGCGGTTTGCTGGAAATCAATTCGCGGGCGCGCGTAGAGCCGGCCAGGCCAAGCGCAGCCAACTGAACATGAACCTTGCCCTGCTGGCGCTTGCCGGTACCATTGAAAAGCGTCAACAACACTGTCCCGCCTGGTTCAGGGCCGAATCTCTCGATAAAAATGTTGCTGTTGTCACACGCCGCTTCGGTAACGGGCTGCCACCCAGCCTGGGCGACGCGCCTTATTAGCGGCATGAACTTCTTGAACAGCGGCCGGTCTCGGTTGTACCACTTCGGGTTCTGCCAGTAGGGATTATCAGCCGCATTATGGCTGAACATGCCTGGGAACATCCCATAGAAAAGGCTCCGCTCGAAGTAGCGCTCGACCATATCTGAGGTGAAGATGTCAAAATCGGTGTTCATCAAAAGCAGATACGGTTTGGCGCCGGACATCGTACGCCACAGGCTCATCTGCTCGTCTGATGCGGGCCGATATTGGCCTTCCCGCAGCCAGTCCGTTTCGGTGCCCAGAACGTCCAGCCACGGGCAGAGATACGTGAAGCGATAGGGCACCCCGTTGGCAAAGGTCAGCTTGCCCAATTGATGGACCTGCCCGCAAAACCAGCGCGTAAACTCAAAAACTGCCAGGCCCTTGAATAACGCCGGCTGCCGGGTTTCGCTCGAAAAGGTCAGCGGCACGGTGGTGTAGCGAAAGTGTTCACGGCGAAAATTCAGGTCCGAGGTGACATAGCCTTCGAGTGAATCAAGGTATTCTCCATCCAGTTTGCCCTTCGCACCGGGCCCGTACAACGCCTGCCGTAGCGCCTGGTTCCAGTGAACGGTCGCGGCATTGTACCGTGCAGGCAGCGCACCCTGCTTGCCTGCCGAACCAACATTTCCAACGGCCGGAAGGAACGGGTTGGGGTTGAAGCTCCAGACCGCCCCGTTGCACCATGGCTCGTTCCGAAAGAGCAGGCACGGCTGGCCCGTCTCATCCCACATGGCCGCCACCTGGCTAACCTCAGCCATCTGCCGCTCGAATTGCCGCGGGCCCCTAGCCAATTCATCCCGCAGGCGCAGCGCTTCAGGAATGGTTCGCGGCGCTTCCGTGGGCATCCGCATCCACCAGGTCATCGGCTCGGTATAGCGAAAGCTCAACACCCCGTGCGCATCGTCCCAAACCACATTGTTATCGCCTTCATGGTATCTGAACCCGAAGTCTTCCCAACCCTGCACCGTGCGGATGTCTGTAAAGGGCATCCAAAGCCCCTGCTCGCGTGAGCGCGCCACAAAATAATCCGGGAAAATGGTGGTGAGCTTTTGAAAAGCGGCGCGGAAACCCCAGCGCGGATCAAAGCGGTACAGCACGAAACGGAAGTCTGCGCTCGATGGAAAGCGCTCGGTATCGGGCGCCAACCCGAAATCATAGGCAATGAAGAGTTGCCTGGTCCCGGCGTGGTAACCAAGACGGTATTGGGCGGGTTGCCCCATATCAATCGCGAGGGCCAATCCCTCAGTTTGACTCGAAATGGCAGCCAGCGGATACAGCGACATCGAGCCCGTAGCCCCGCATTTGATGCTCACCAGCTTGCTGAATTCGCCCGCCCCTTCAATCAAGCGGCTGTGGCGGATGTCGTCATTCCAATGCCACCCAAGCGCATCGAGCGGCAGCGCGAAAACAAGCGTCACCGCCCGGTCTTTACCCCGAAAGTCGGAAAGGCGGCCCTCGATGACAATGTGGTCGGACTCGCCTCTGAACTGAGCTTTCAATTTGAGGCCCAACTCGGAGCAGGCGCCCCCTTCGAACGCATAAAAGTCCGAGTCGGCGCCCACATCCCTTGCGAGGAATCCCGAGGGGGAATCGCTCGCGAGGTTCGTTCCAGAGACGCTCAAAGAAGCGACCGTGTTATCCCGCATCACCAGCTTCAATCCGTCGCGTGTTTGGGTAATCGAAGCGTCCGATTGAGGTCCCGCCGAAGGAGCCGCGGTGAGCCGTGCGCCCGGAGTCGCCGGCACCCCTTGAAACAGCACGGTGCCGGCCTGGCTCCGCAGCTCTTCAACGCTCAGGTCATCGAACCAAACTTTGCCTGAATGATTCCTGAAAAGGCAATGCAGGGTCAGCGATTTAACCGGCTTTTCAGGAAGAATTAACAGCTCGCGCGCTTCCCAATCATGCGTGCCCGTTCGGAAGTCCGCGGTTTGCCCCCACAACGGAGTGCCGTCAGTGTAAAGGATGTCCACGTAGAGCGAATAATCGCTGTCGGCTCCGCTGCTGACATTGTCCGCCTTGCTCCAGCCGCGCACAATCAAGGGCAGAGCTTTGGTTCGGTTCAAGGCCACCGTTTGGCTCGCCCCGTACCACCCGGCGCCGCTCGGGTTATCACAGCGTATCCCACGAGAACCGCGGCGCCCCTCACCCGGCGCCAGAACAAATCCCTTCGGACCGGGTGTCCAGTCGCTCAACTTGCCACCCGATGCCTGTTCGAATTGGCCGTTGCCGACCAGCTCGGCTCCGGACGCGCTTCCCCGGACGACTTGCATTGCCGGGCTTGCTGCGATGCCGCTGGTCGAAAGCAACAGCCAGGACACGGCACAAACCAAACCTCCCATAAACAGATCGCAGCTTGGATTTGCCTTTCGAATCCGCCGCGAAATCCGCTTTTTGCTGGTTCGGCTTCTGCCAGGAAGGTTCATCACGAGTCTAAGATTTATCCTGCTTATCGAGCCTGCGAATCCAGATGTTCCGGTAACGCAGCGGGTTATTGTGGTACTGCAGTTCGATGAACACTTCCGGCGGCTGCGGGCTGCCGTAACGCGACAACGTCCTCCATGGGACCTGCTGGGTAATGCCATCGGTGATACCTGTGAACTCGTAATGGTTCTGCACGACCACCCCGTTCTGAAGAACTGTTACCACCGCTTTTTTGATCAACTGGCCATCCTTATCCCAGCGAGGCGACTCAAAGACAATGTCATAGGTTTGCCATTGACCGGGCGGTTTGCTGGCGTTGACCAACGGCGGAGACTGCCCGTAGATGGCGCCGCATTGGCCGTCGGGATAGGTTTTGGCTCGATAGGAGTCGAGCACCTGAACCTCGTACATGCCGTTGATGAGGATGCCGCTGTTGCCGCGGCCCTGGCCAGTACCCTTGGGCGGGAAAGGCGTGGCAAATTCCACGTGCAACTGGAAATCATCCCATTTCCCGCGTGTGCGGATGCCTTCGCGACCCGCAGTTTCCATGTAACCATCCTTCAGCGTCCAGGGGGCATCCTGGCCAAGGGCGTTTTGCCACTTCGACAAATCGTGCCCATCGAAAAGCACCTCCGCATCCGAGGGCGGCGGTGCGTTTTGGCTAAAGTTGGCGCCAGGAGTGACAACCGGCGGCTGCGGACGGTCGGGATCGTGCAGATGCCATTTGGTGCCCGGAATGAGGGGTGTATCGCGAAAGCCGTCAATAGGGTCGGTTTGTGCAGAAGCGCCGTCAGCGCCCAGGGCGGGCAAACGCGTCGCCAGGACCGCAAGGCAGAGGAGCAGTTTATTCATGCCAGCCATAGTGCTTGGGCCGGCCGGTTCGTCAAGCACTCTAAACATGGATAGGGAAGCAGGGGCAATCCTGCCATGTGTTGCGTGATGAATGGCACATCGCTCGGTCTAAACTCCTGAACGGACAACACCAAACCCGATTATGGGAGCAACACTGATTCTGGTTCCGGTTGTTATAGCAGCATGGCCGGCCTTCAGCGCCGCCGTGGTCGCCGCCGCCGCGTCCCTGGGCTATCACGTCGCCTCCGAAGCGGCTCATCAGGCCCGCGCGCCAGCCGCTGCCAAGAGCAGCGGAGTCGTCAATCTTGCAATTGACCGGAGCGAAGTGGTGACAAATCAATTGGGCCGTGACCAGCGGCTCTCCGTGACGCGCGAGGGCGTGACGGTCACCTTCTCGCGCGATGCCCGCGGCAAGGCCTCTCTGTGTGTCACCGGCCAGGGCCAGGACCACGATGCATTAAAGGCTTTGGGCGAAGAGCTAGGCCATGCCGTGGTTCAGGAATACGTCTATCGGAAAATAACCGACGAGATGCGGGCCAGGGGTTTTGTGGTTGTGGAAGAGGAGCGGACGCAGGAACGCGCCATCCACCTCAAGGTCCGGCATTGGGAGGGTTAGCCATGGCTCAACGCGAATTCAACATTACGATCGGCGCGGATGGAAGCGTCGAGGTCCACGTCAAAGGTTATAAAGGCCGCAGTTGCACCGAGGCCGTCAAGCTCTTCGAGCAAATTGTCGGCGAGATTCAATCCGAACAAAAAACCAGCGAGTTCTACGAGCCTGAGGAGCAGGTGCAGTTCCGGATCGATCAGCGCCTCTGAATGGCTTATGGCAAAAGCGATTTCGCCATTTTATCCGCCGCGGGCACGATGGCATGGGCGAATATTTCAATGGGGCGCTTCGCTTCGCAGGCGGCTCTGGCTGGACAGGA
>DASYZB010000085.1 GCA_035946615.1 Verrucomicrobiia bacterium | reverse complement strand
GCCCCCAGGACCTGGCCCAATCCCCACTGGCCCGCAGCTATCGTGAATTCGAAAGCCAGATCCTCACCTTCCTCCAACAAAAACACGCTGCTTGAAATGTGACTCAACAACCTACAATTTCAGAATTCAAGGACTCTAGTGATTCTTAAGAGCACGCCTTTTGCTTTCCTTTGTCGGAAACCTTGTCGAAAACTTAAGTTTCCGACAAAGGGAGAGATCGTTATGGGATGTCCAAACTCCAGCCTCTATCTCATTCCAACCAGGCGGCAATCTTTTCTGCGTTCCAAATCCCGGTGATGGGCTGGCGCTCGCGCACCAGAGCTGTCCGGCGGCCATTGACGAGCACCTCGGGCGCGACCGGGCGGGTGTTATAGTTGGAAGCCATCACTGAGCCATACGCGCCGGCGCTTAGCAGGGCCAGGTAATCACCCTCTCGAACCCTGGGCAGAGGCCGATCATGACAGAAGAAATCTCCCGATTCGCAGATGGGCCCGACCACATCGGATTTGATTTGCGGGCCGGCTTTGCGTCGCAGCGGAACGATCTCGTGATAGGCATCGTAAAAGGCTGGCCGGATTAGATCGTTCATCGCGGCATCTACAATCACAAAAGTCTTTGTGCCAGTGCGTTTGACATATTCGACCCGCGTGATGAGAGCGCCGGCATTGCCCGAGATGAAGCGGCCTGGCTCGAGCAAAATGCGCAGGCCGAGCGGTTCGAGCAGCGGCACGAGTCCGGCAGCGTACCTTTGCGGGGTCAGGATGTCCCGGGCCTCCGCCCTGCGCCACCAACTTTCAACACCGCTGGCCAGGGCCGGCCTGTACACGATGCCCAAGCCGCCGCCGATGCTGAAAAATTCGATGCCATAGCCGGCCTGGAGACTCTTGACCAGCGGCAACACCTTTTGCACCGCGCGCTCGAATGGCTTTACGTTGGTAATTTGTGACCCGAGATGCATCTGAAGTCCGCGCAGGCGCAGGTTCTTTAACCGAGCCGCACGGGCATAGACTCCCGGAATCTGTTCCAATGCAATCCCGAATTTGGTCTCGTAGGTGCCGGTGGTGATCTTTTTGTGAGTGCCGGCCTCGACATCCGGGTTCACCCGCACCGCTACGGGAGCGGTTTTCTGGAGACGCGCGGCCACCCGGTTGATGCGCTCCAACTCCGGTTCGCTTTCGGCATTGAAGCAATACACCCCCGCTTTGAGGACCAATTCAATTTCCTCCTCTTTTTTGCCTACGCCGGCAAAGGCGCACTTGGCCGGCTCGCCGCCGGCGGCAATCACCCGTTGCAACTCGCCGCCGCTGACGATGTCAAAACCACTCCCCAGGCGCGCCAGAGTCCGCAAGACGGAGAGATTGGAATTGGACTTTACCGCGAAACATATCCGGTGGTCCAAGCCCGCCAGAGCCTGGTCCAGCTTTTGAAAATGGTCCGTCAGCGTCTGCTGAGAATAGACGTAAAGCGGCGTGCCATACTTTTTCGCGATGGATTCGAGCGGAACAGCCTCGCAGCACAGTTTCTGGCCAGCGTAACGGAACTGGTGCATGGGGGCGTTTTATTGCCCCGCGAGAATCTTGGCGCGCCCGGCCTGGTATTGTTCCGGAGTGATGGCGTCGGCCTTGTACAGGCGCAGGAGATCATCCAGGCGGCGCTGTTGATCGGCGGAAATGGGAAGGGCCGGGGCCTGCAACGCAGGGAAATCGTTCACACTGATGATGCCGCGCCTTTTTCGGGATGGATTAGGGTTGGCGCCAGTCTGCGCCTGCGCCGCGCGCTCCGCTGCCCGGCGCGCCTCGGCTTGCGCGGCGGTGTCGGGCATCGGTGAGGAAGAGATTGGGGGGGCGCCCTGAGGCATATTCTGAGCCTCTTGCATCCGTTGGCGCTCGGCGGCCATTGCCTTGGCTATCGCGTCCGGGTCGGCTGGTGGGATGGCGCCGGGGATAGGAGCCGAAAGGGCGGGAGGCGCCGGCGAGGACGGAGCGGCGGACCCCGGAACTGATGCTTGGGGTTGCTGAACGACCGCTTGGCTCATCTTTTCGCGCAGGGCTTCTCGGGCTTTGGCAATGGCATCCGCATCGCTCGGCGCCGGCGCTGCTTGCGTGACCGGTTCGGGTGCAGGCGCGGGGGCTGGTGCAGCCGGGGAGGGCGGTGGGATGGGCGCGGCTGTTGCCGGCGGGGTGACTGCCACCGCAGGCGGCTGCGGCGCGACGGGCGGCGCGCTTACCGTTGCGGGTGCGGGCTGGCTCATCTTTTCCCGCAGCGCTTCACGCGCCTTTTCGATAGCAGCAGAATCCGCAGCCTGCGGGGCGCCGGGAGGAACCGCTGCCGGTTCAGGGGCTGCCGCGACTGGGGCCACCGGGGGCGGGGCCTGCGGGGGATTGGTCGGCGCCTGTGGAATGGCCGCAGGCGGGGCGGCAACGGTTGCCGGCACGGATTGCATTTCGCTCATTTTTTGGCGCACAGCCTCGCGGGCCTTGGAAATCTCGGCGGAATCTGCAGGCTGCTCTGCGCTGCCCGCAGCGGGCGCAGGCTGAGCAACGGGAGCTGATCCAGCGGGCAAAGGCGCGGAGGGAGCCAAGGCCGGCGGCGAAGTGGAAACGGAGGCAGGCTGTTGGGGCGAAGCTTGGTTCAGCTTCTGTTCCATGGCTTGGCGCGCTTTGGCAATGCTGGCCGGATCGGATCGTCTGGGCCGGGGATTGATTTGCGGGGCTGGCGCAACAGCGGCGGGGTTGGTTTGTGTCGTCGGGGCTGAGACAGCGGGGGCCGAATTGGATGCCGCCGGTTGGCTTTGTGGCTGATTGAGCTTTTGCTCCAAGGCCTCGCGGGCTTTATTCTGGAAAGCATTATCTTCTCCGCGAACGGCCAGGACGCAAACCGCCGCGCAGATGGCCAACAAGCATTTTGAAATCTGCATAAGGGATATTTACAAAAAAAAGGGAGCCGACGCAACAGGTTATTACCTGGGCTTGTGGCTCGACTACAGGAGTCAGGCCGGCGCGTCGCGCAGGCTTCAGAGCCTGTTTTGAAAGTGGCCGGCTCCCTCTCCTCCTCGTTCTCGTCCTCGGTTTTTCAGGGCTTCGAGAAAGAGCACTAGGACGAATCGCGGCAATTCCATTTTTAAAACAGCCTTCCAACTGCTGTATCGAGGATTTCGTTCTCATCCCGGAGGAATGGTTGAGAATAGCCCAACGCTTCAGCGTTGGGTTTAGCGCACAAGGCCACAAAGTCCCGCAGGGATGGTTGAACCTAATCGCTTACGTAAGACATGTGCCAAGGTTGTTCCTCAAATCCCCTTCGTGAGAATTCGTGCAATTCGTGTCATTGCATTTCCTTTTTTACATTTTCATGACAATCGCCTGCTTTTCCTTGCATTATTCTCGTTGCACAGGCTCAGACATGGCTCGGCATTTTCCAACGCAAAAGTCCACCTTCTTATGGCAGGCGATCTTGATAGTGCTGCCGGTGCTGCTGCTGGCGGTTGTGGGGTTCTTTTCGCTGAGGCAGGATAAACTCCTGGCCCAACACGAAGCAGCCGAGCGCGCCCAAGGCCTGGCCGACAACTTGGCGCCTGTTATTTGGAGCGATCTAACCGCCAAAGGCGATAAGTTCGACAGCCGCGCCTTTAAAGTCGATTCCGCCGGTCGCCTGGTTTATCCGCCGCCCTACCCCCCGATTCCCACGGCGCAAAACTTCAAGAGCACCGGTCTGAATTTGGAGCAGGTCCGCCTCTGGCAGGCGGCGCAGCAGGCAGAGGCAGGCGCGGGAGACCCCGCGCGCGCCATTGCGCTATTCCGCGAGCTGTTAAAATCGGAACCACCCAAGGGCATCGTTGCCCGGGTGAACTTTTCTTTGGGGCTGTTGCTTCAGAAGCAGGGCAAAACAAAGGAGGCCGCAGGGATTTTTCAACTACTGGTGGACAAGTTTCCGGAGGCGCTCGGCGAAAGCGGCCTGCCGCTTCAGCCACTAGCCCGGCTCAAATTGATGGAATTATCAACTCTCCGGCCCCAGGCGGCAGCGGGCGACCCGCTCTTGTTACTAAACGCTCTCTGCTCGAACGCCATCGAGCATCCGAACGCCCTCACACCCCAGATTCTGAGCCGGGCCATGGAGTTGGCACGCACGCCCCAAGCCCAGGAGCGGGCCTTCAAATGGCAGGAGCTTTGGGCTGAGCAGGAAATGGCCCGGTTTTTATATTCGGCTGCAAAGAAGTACTTACAGACTGCGCAGCCTGGCGTCGTTCTCATGAGTGAGTCGCCGGCCAATCCAGCCCAGGCAAGCCCGGCTGTCGAAGGCGAGACTTCTCCATCAGTTGCGCCCCCCCAGCTACCGCAGATGTTTTGGTTTGAACCGTCCCCCGATTCGAGCAAGCCGGCTCCCGTCCCAGAGACCCGAATCGAGTCCTGGCTTGCTGCGCGTTGTGAAGGCGATGCGACCAATTGCTATGTGTGCCGCTCAGAATCCGAAATTGGTTCGAGGCTGCGGTCGTTTCTGCAAGAAAAGTGGCAGGTCCCCGATTATTTCGGAATCGCAATCGAAGTAGCGGGCAAACGGGTGAGGAACTCTGCGCCAGACCTGCGCATGTGGCATCGAACGCATTACATGGGCGGCAAAGGGGCGGGGCAGGAGGGAATAGAATTGTTAGGACAGGTTGCCACGAATATTCTGGCCTCGGCGGCCGGACCCGACAGGGCCGGCCCGTTGAAAGTGCTCGTCTATCTGACCAGCCCGCAAACCCTTTACGAGCGCCAGAGCGCGCGCACCTTTTGGTTCGGCTCGCTGATCGCCGCTTCGGCAATGGTTGCTTTGGTTGGACTGCTGGCGGCCTATCGGGCCTTTAGCCGGCAGCTCCGGCTGAGCGAGCTGAAGAGCAATTTTGTTTCGAGCGTCTCGCATGAGTTGCGGGCGCCCATCGCCTCCGTCCGCTTGCTTGCCGAGAGCCTCGAACGCGGCAAGGTCTCCGAGCCCTCCAAGCAACACCAGTACTTCGGGTTCATCGCCCAGGAATGCCGCCGGCTCTCTGCCCTGGTCGAGAACGTCCTGGATTTCTCTCGCATCGAGCAGGGGCGCAAGCAATATGAGTTCGAACCGACCAATGTGGCCGCCCTAGTCGAGCAAACCGTTCGGCTGATGGAAACCTACGCCGCAGAAAAGCAAGTGCATTTGAGCCTGAGCCTGCCGCAGCCTGTCGAGCCAACGCCCGGCTCTCCGCCTCCGGCGTTGGACGGCAAGGCTATCCAGCAGGCGCTGGTCAATTTAATCGATAACGCCCTCAAACATTCCCCGAAAGAAGGCAACGTCCGCGTGGGCATGGAACAAGCCGCACCCCAAAGCCAGGAGCCAATCGCTCGCCCCAGCGATCCCGCCGTTCGGACCCCGGTCTCTACCATTTCCATTTGGGTCGAAGATGACGGCGAAGGCATCCCCGCCGCCGAGCACGGGAGAATCTTCGAGCGCTTTTACCGGTGCGGCTCGGAACTGCGGCGCGAAACGCAGGGGGTCGGCATCGGCTTAAGCATTGTCAAACACATCGTCGAGGCCCACGGCGGCCAGGTCCTGGTGCGCAGCGCGCCGGGCCAGGGAAGCCGCTTTACAATCGAATTGCCGATATGGAACGGATATTAGTCGTCGAAGATGAGCTGCCGATGCGCACGGCCCTTGAAGACGTGCTGCAAAACGCCGGCTATCGCGTGCTCACGGCTGCCGATGGCGAAATGGGTCTCCAGCGAGCCGTGGCCGAAAAGCCTGATCTGCTCCTGCTCGATATCATGATGCCCCGGCTCGACGGCTACGCCGTTTGCGCCGAGTTGCGGCGCCTCGCCAATCCCGTTCCTATCCTCATGCTTACCGCCAAAGGCCAGGTCGAAGACCGCGTCATGGGCCTCGATGTCGGGGCCGATGATTATCTGGTCAAACCCTTCAGCACCGATGAACTGCTGGCGCGCGTCCGGGCCCTGCTCCGGCGCGCCCGGCGTCCGGCCCAAGCCCCAGCCACGCTCAACCTGGGCGATGTCCAGATAGACCTGGTCCGCCAAACCGCGCGGCGGGGACGCAAGCCCGTTCACCTGACGGCCAAAGAATTTGCCATGCTGCGGTTGATGGCTGAAACACCCGGCGAACCGGTCTCGCGCGAGCGGTTCCTGGACCTTGTCTGGGGCTATACGGCTTTCCCAACCACGCGCACGGTGGATAACCACATCGCCGCGTTGCGTAGCCAAATCGAGGCCAACCCCGAGCAGCCGCGCTGGATCAAAACCGTTCATGGGGTGGGCTACAAGCTCGACATGGAAATTACAAAACAATGACAATTCAGCGGGCGGGCTTATGCCAGATTGAGGGCAGGAATTTATGATCAAGAGATGGATTTCAATTGGGAGAATTCTTCTGGCAGGCGCCACATTGGCCGGCGCCGCCACTAATGATCTGGCCGGCTTGCTCCAGAAAGGGTTATTCGAAGAAGAGGCTAATCATGACCTCAATGCCGCCGCCAGAGACTATCAAGCGGTGGTGTCGCAATTCGACGCCGAGCGCAAGCTCGCCGCCACCGCTGTCTTCCGCCTGGGTGAATGCTACCGCAAACAAGGCAATACCAACGCAGCCAATGCGCAGTACAACCGCATCATCCAGGAATTCGCAGACCAGCCCACGCTGGCAGACTTGAGCCGCAAACAACTGGCTGTTTTGGGACAGGCCGCCCAGCCCGCCGCTACCTTTGAACAGATGCAAGCTGCCGACCGGCAACGGGCCTCTACGCTGGCGGAGAGCGAAGAGGTCAGGCGCATCCAGGCGATGATCAAGGACAGCCCGGACCTGATTAATGCCAAGGATTTTGGCACCGGACAGACCCCGCTGCACAAGGCAGCCCAGACCGGCCAACTCACCGTCGCCACCTTCCTTCTGGACAATGGCGCCGATGTGGAAGCAAAGGAACCCCCCCGGTTTGGCGGCCGGACGCCTCTGCATTTGGCCGCTTCGGCCGGGCACAAGGCCGTGGTTGACCTGCTGCTCAGCCGTCACGCGAACGTTAACGCCACCGATTCCGGCGGAACGACTCCATTACACCTGGCTGCGGGCAAGGGCTTTCGCAGTGTGGCCGAAGTCCTGTTGGCTGCGGGGGCTGATATCAACGCAAGGACGGGCACTGGATCGACCCCCTTGCACGTGGCGGCCGCAAATGGCTTCAAATCCCTGGCCGAATTACTGATCGCCCATGGGGCGGACATCAACGCCAACACATCCGATGTGCGCGATTCCGCCGACAGGACAGTATTTAGCGGAACTGCATTGGACATCGCAGCCCAACGCGGCGACCTGTCATTGGCAGAACTGCTCGTCACCAATAAAGCAAATGTCAACGCTATAGCCCGGGACGGCAAGACGCCCCTGGATTTCGCTGCCGGCCAAGGCAATATCCAATTGGCCAAGCTCCTTCTGGCCAACGGGGCTGACATAAACGCCAAAAACCCCAACGAGGCTTTTCGGGATTGGACGGCATTGGACTACGCCGTGGGCTTTGATCAGGAGGAAATGGTTGAGTTGCTCTTGAAACACGCGGCTGATCCAAACGCAACTTTCGACGATGACCTGCAAAAAAAGTGGCCCAATTCCTCCGGTAATTTGAACGTAAGGGAAATACGCTACACACCTTTGCTGCTGGCCACATACGCAGAACATACCAATACGGTCGATCTGCTTTTAGAGGCAAAAGCCGATCCGAACCTCAAGGACGCTTCGGGCACCGCCCCCATCATTAATGCTATCTACGCTGCGGACGCCGCCGCGCGCCTCTCGATGGTGCAGTCGCTGCTCGAACACGGCGCTCAAACTGAGGCTCGCGACCCACAGGGCCGGACTCCATTAATCGTGGCCGTTTGGGTGCATGATAAGCCTTGCCTCGAACTTCTTCTGGCCCACAAAGCCGATGTGAACGCAAAACAAGAAAGCGCCGGATGGACGGCTCTGGATTATGTTGCCAGCGGTGTGCGCTGGAATGCCCGGCCCGAACCGCGCGCGGTCTCCCCATTGACTATTCCTTCCCGCCCTGCAAGTTCTAATTTCGGGACAATCCAGCCTGGCGGTGGGGAAGCCCCGGCGAGTAGCGAAAGCACTGAAATGGCCGGTCTTGCTGAACTGCTCCTGGCCAATGGCGCCGATGTCAACTCGGTTAGTAAGGAGGGCAAGACACCCCTTGAATTGGCGTTGGAGTATCGCGCAGACCCGGCGATTGTCGAACTGCTGCGCAAACACGGCGGGGTCGCAAACTTGCCTGATTTCTCTTCTGTCCGGATTGGCCGCAAGGACTCCTTCCAACCCGTTCCTATATTGGAACGTGATACAAATTCCCTCAATCATTTCTCTTTGCTGGAGGTCATCGCTCGTTTCTATTCCGACTCGGGTCTGCCGTTTCCGACTGGTGCATTGGGAAGCTTGCCGTTCCCAGATTTTTCCAAGGTCGAAGTCTTACGCCCCGTCCCCGGCAAACTCGCCGAGCGAAAGGAAATCACCATCGACCTGCTGACCGACGGCGTGAACCTGGACTGCACAAAGGACACCGGCTTGCAGTTTGGTGATGTTGTGGACCTGCCCGAGCGCGAACACCCTCTCTCCGAGCAACGAGTCGGGCTGACCAGCGCACAACAAAACCAATTGGCCGATTGTCTCCGAAGGAAAGTGACTTTTATCATCAAAGGTGAATCCCATCCAGTCACCCTGAGCGGCGCGAATATGAGCGCCTATCTGTCCAAGGCCCTTGGCTTGCCCGAAGTCCAAAACCTCTTGCGCTCCTCCTCTGACCTGTCCCAGGTCCATGTCAAACGCACCGAACACAACGGCCAGGTCAAAAACCTGACCGAAGACGTCCGACCATTTTGGAATGGCAAACAACCACTCCGCAATGACATCTGGTTGCGCAACGGCGACACCGTCGAAGTGCCATCACAATAAGGGCAACATGACTTACCCGACCGAGGCCGAAGGCCTCGCTTTGGAGTTTGGACATTTTAGCTGACGCCTTTTGCCTTCCTTTGTCGGAAACTTTGTCGAGTGGTTTGGTCAACCCCGGGACTGAATGCTCACCCATCACAAGCTCAAAGTTTACGAGAAGGCGATGGGCTTGGCCGGAGGCGTCCGGGGACTTTCTGCAGGTTCTGAGGTTCAGCGATGTTGGGTTTTGACAAGTTTCCGACAAAGTTTCCGACAGAGGGAGATGAGATCGTTATGAAAATGTCCAAACTCAATACCGAGGCCCAAGGTTTCGCTTATAAGTTCCCTCTCGTTCCTGTCTGAATGGACCGGACGCTAGTCGGCATCCACCTGGAACCCCAGCTCGCGGAAGCGTTGGAGTTTATAGATCAACGCCCGCCGGCTGATGCCAAGGGCTTTGGCGGTTTCGGTCCGGTTGAATCCATGCTTGCGCAGCGCCTGGAAAATGGCTTGCCGTTCGATTTCACCGAGGCGCTCGGGGTCTGCCACCGTTGCGACCGCCGCCGCCGGGGCCGGTTCGACCGAGCCGCGTATGCGGGCCGGCAGATGCTCCGGCAGGATGAGTTCGCCCAGCGAGAGCAGGGCGGCCCGTTCCATGGCATTACGCAACTCGCGGACGTTTCCGGGCCAGGAATAGCGCGCCAGGCAACCCGTTACTCCCGAGGAGAACCTGGCTTTGCCTTTCGTAAACTCGGCTATAAAGCCGGCCGCCAGCGGCAGGATGTCTTCCATCCGCTCGCGCAAGGGCGGGATGTTGATCTCGACGACGTTGAGCCGGTAAAATAAATCCTCCCGGAAGCGGCCCGCCTTGACCTCCTCTTCGAGGATGCGATTGGTCGCCGCCAGGATGCGCGCGTTGGTTTGCAATTCCTTGTTCGAGCCGACCCTGGTGAACAGGCCGTCCTGGGTGACCCGCAGGAGCTTGGCCTGCAAGGGGGGAGACATATCGGCGATTTCATCCAAAAAAATCGTGCCGCCATTGGCCATTTCAAAGCGGCCAATGCGCTGGGCCACCGCCCCGGTGAATGCCCCCTTTTCATGGCCGAACAGCTCGCTTTCCAGGAGGGTCTCGGGGATGGCCGCGCAGTTGACCTTCACCAGCGGGCCGCCGGCCCTCGAACTCCAGCCATGAATCACGTCAGCCACCACTTCCTTGCCCACGCCGCTTTCCCCGGTGATGAGCACCCGGCTCTCCGAGGGAGCGATGAGCGAGGCATCGTGAAAAACAGCTTCCATTAACGGGCTTTTCGCCACCAGCCGCTCCGGCAACCGCCGGTTGGCGTTGAATTTTACAGGCTCGGCCTTGATCAGCCCGGTGACTTGTTGCACGGTTGAAAGCAATTCGTCCAGGTCGATGGGTTTGGCCAGGTAATTGAGCGCCCCATCCCGCATGGCGCCCACTGCCTCGCGAATATCGGCATACGCAGTGACCAGCAGGACCGGCAGCACCGCATGTTCCTGCCGGGCCCGCCGCAGGGTTTCCAAACCCGTCAGCCCCGGCATCCGCACATCGGAAATCATCAAATCAAACTTTTCCGCCCGCAAGATTTGCAGGGCCCGTTCGCCGGACATGGCGGTCAAAGTGGCAAAGCCCTGGCTGCGCAGAAAGGAATCCAGCAGGCTGCGCTGGCCGGGGTCGTCATCGACGATCAGGATGCGGGGTATTTTGCCCCCGTTCCTGCCAGGCTCGGAAGTTATAGGCTCGGATGTCACCCGATAAATCAAGGCTCACTCTGGAGCCGAACGGGGTCAGAGTACCTCTTTTCGAGAGAGGGATAAAGGAGGTTTTAATGAGGAGCGCCTGTCACTGCTGGGCTAATGACAGAGTCGAAGCAACGCGCCGCCATTCCTGACTGTAGGAGACTCCTTACGTCGTCTCCTACAAAGGTTTGGAACTGACCTTGTCATTGGCCCTGGCTATCACTGGCGCTGAGAAAGCACCCGGCTCTGGCCATCCGTTGCGCCGGCTGCCGCCTGCTCGGCGCCAGGATCAGAAGCGCTCGGCTTCCAGAGCGGCGAGGGTTCCTGTTCATCCTTCCCATCGGCGAGGCTCGAACACGAGGCGCACACATTGGGGTTGCGAGAAAGCCCGTTGCCTTCTTGAACCATCGGTTCGCCGCAACATATACAGATATGCGGATTCATTTGGCCAGTTTGCGTTGTGCTTTCTCAGAACCGGTGAACCAACCCCTATCCCAGAACCAACAAAGCACCGTTGCCCCTTGAAGTCAAATCGGCTATTGTGAGAACAATCCTCGCGGAAATGAGTGAAATTGACAGATAGCAGTACACCCAGCGGAGGTGCTCTCATTAACACCGGGGCTTTAGCCCGCTTCAGCGGGGTGTTAATGAGATTCGCGCAGCCCCCGAACAATCCTGTCGTGCTCAATCGAGGAGCGTGCTCAAGAGGAGGAGCGCAGCGCGGCCCGAATTCAGAGAGTTTTGCGGCGGTTGAAGAAGGCCGCTGTTACTGCGTTCCGCAACGCCGTTTCCACCACAACATCAATTCAAGGCCGGTGCGGTTTGGGTATGAAGCCGGCACCCATTCCTCCGTCAGGTCGAAATGGGGCGAGAAGCGCCGCCATAGCTCCTTCCGGGTGGCGCCGAACGGAGGGCCGTCGCTATCGGGGATTAAATAATTGATAGCAATGTATTGGCCGTTGGGTTTGAGCCATCGCAGAACTGCTTGAACGTAAGCATCGCGCTCCTCCGGCTGAATGGCGCAAAACAAGGTATGCTCGAATAACCAATCGAACAAACGCGGCGGCGGGTCGCGCAGAAAATCCAGCCGCTCGAATTGGGCAGAAACGCGCTGGGCATCGGCGCGCTGGCGCGAAAGCTGGACAGCGCTTGGCGCGATATCAAACCCGTAGGCCTCGAATCCCGCGCTTGCCCAAACGCAGACGTCGTGT
This sequence comes from Verrucomicrobiia bacterium, assembly GCA_035946615.1. Taxonomy (NCBI): domain Bacteria; kingdom Pseudomonadati; phylum Verrucomicrobiota; class Verrucomicrobiia; species Verrucomicrobiia bacterium. Next base: position 15,448 of record DASYZB010000085.1, on the reverse strand, counting down.
CCGGTGCCGCATCCGGGCACGCACACCGTTCCTCGCGGCAAGCCCGGGCGCGCCTTTAGAAAATCCACCAGGCCCGGCGCGGGCGCCCCTTTCTCCCAGGGCATGTCGCCCGATTTGTAACGAGCCTCCCAATCTTCTGCGCCCATACGGCCTTTCATCAGCTCCTGGCGGCGACCTGCCCATCCACCAGCTCGATGACATGAGGCGCGCGGGTGGCGACCTTCGCGTCGTGCGTGGCAATGATCAACGTGGTTTTCTTTTCGGCCCGCAAAGCGACCAGCAGCTCGATGATCTCCTCGCCTGTGTGGGAATCGAGGTTGCCGGTGGGCTCGTCGGCCAGGACCAACTCCGGCTCGTTAATCAGCGCTCGGGCAATGGCCACCCGCTGCTGCTCGCCGCCGGAAAGCTCGTAAGGCTTGTGTTCGATGCGGTCTTTAAGGCCGACCCGTTCGAGCAGCTCGCGCCCGCGGGCCTCGGCGCGCTCTGCGGGTGTGCGCGCCATGCGCGCCGGGAGACAAACGTTTTCCAGCGCGTCCAGCTCAGGCAGGAGATAATAGGCCTGAAAAATGAATCCGATTTCCTCGTTGCGCACGCGGGCCAGGTCCCTGCGCGAGAGTTTTGACAGGTCGCGTCCGGCTAATTGGATCGAGCCTTGATTGGGCGTGTCGAGCCCGCCCAACAGATACAGCAGGGTGCTTTTGCCTGCCCCGGAGGCCCCGCGCAGGGCGAGAAAATCCCCCGCGTGCAGTTCGAGATCGACGCCACAGAGCACTTCGAGAGCCCGGTGCCCCAGAAGATAAGTCTTGTGTACGGCGTGGGCCGAGACCAGGGGGCTGTTATTCATAGCGCAAGGCCTCGACGGGTTTGAGCCTGCCGGCGCGCCAGGCGGGGATGAGACCGCCCAGCAGGCAGATCAACAAAGCGCTGCCGCAAATCAGCAGGATATCGCGCGGCACGATTAACGCCGGCAATTCGTTAAAGCCGTAAATCGAGGCCGGGAAAAGCTCAAAGCCGGTGAGCTTGTTCATCACATGCAGGAATTCGTTCCGGTAGGAGAGCAGGAGCATTCCCAGGCCGAAACCGAGGACGACGCCGAGGACGCCGACAAAGCCGCTCTGGCTCAGGAACAGGCCGGAGACCTGGAGGTCGGTTGCGCCCAGGGCCTTGAGCATGCCTATCTCCCTGGTCTTTTGCACCACGAAGGTGATTAACGCGCTCAGGATGCACAGCGCCGCAACGATCATGATAAAGAACAACAGGTAAAACATGACGTTCTTCTCGACTACCAACGCCCCGAGGATGCCGGCGTTTTCCTGCATCCATGTCGTGATTTGAAAGTCCGCGCCGAGTTCGCCTTCGAGTTGCTTTTGGACTTGAGGCGCCTGGTAGGGGTCGTTGAGCATGACCATTAGCCCGTGGACGCTGTCATCGAGGACGTACGATTCCTGGGCGTCTTCGAGCGAGCTGATGATAAAGGAAAGGTTGTAATCGAAATAACCCACATCAAAGATGCCGCGCACGGTGTACTCGTCGGGCAGGACGGCTTGCTGCGCCTGTTTGCCCTGGTTCTTGCGCATCTGCTTCAAATCCTCGGGCGAGTAAATGAGCAAGCGGTCTCCCACATCGAGGTCAAGGTTGCGGGCAAACTGAACGCCCACCAGCAGGCCGCGGTTGCTGACGTCGAATTTGCCTTCGATAATATTGGTGGGCAGGGTGCTGACCTGGGCTTCTAGTCGGGGATTGATGCCGAGCAACAGCGGGGCATCCACTTGCGATTGGCCGCTGGCGGGCTGGGTCTCGACCATGACGCGGCCCATCACATAAGGGGCAACGACCTTGACCATGCGGTTGGAGGAAACCACGTTGGCGATGGACTGGTAATCGTGCATCGCGCTGCCCCGCACCAGGACCCTTAAGTGCGGACTGAACCCGAGAATCTTTTGCCGCAAATCATGATCAAACCCGCTCATGACGCTGATGACGATGATCAGCACAGCCACACCCAAAATGACGCCCAGCACCGAAATAAGCGTGATGACCGAAACGAACGTCCTTTTGGGCCGCAGATACCGCAGCGCGAGCAGCAGTTCAAAGGGCAGCCTCGACATGGGCCGAAAGCTAAACGGGGCGGGGGTGGCTGTCAACGAAAGCAAGGACCCAAGCATGCCTCCAGAGAACTTCTGGGCTGGAGGTGGGACATTTTTGGACATTTGGCAGACGCCTTTTGCCTTCCTTTGTCAGAAACTTTGTCGAGTGGTTTGGTCAAGCCCGGGATTGATTGCTCACTCATCACAAGCTCAAAGTTTACGAGAAGGCGCTGGCGCGCTGCCTTGGCCGGAAGCGCCCGGGAACTTTCTGCTGGCTGAAGCAGACGCCATCCTCGATCATTTCCGCAGAGCCTCCGAAAGCATCGTTCTTAACCTGCCCCAGGGAGCCAGGCTCCTATCCCGCGTACCTGAAAAATAACCTGAAAAATAATAGTTGCTACTCGAAGCGGGTCTGGTATTTTGTTGCGCCTTTTTGCAGGTTGGATAGACCCTTATCCTGCCGCAGCGATAGGGCAAAACGGCCTGAAAAGACCTGTGCCGGTTGGCGCAGGCGGCCACAACAACACTGAATACAATCCCGTGTTCCGCGGGATGATTCGCCTGAGCGGCGGATTCTTAACCAAAGGAAAAATTGTGATTAGTATTGGAGTAAAGGAACTGCTGGACGCCGGCGTCCATTTCGGCCACCTCACCAAACGGTGGAACCCCAAGATGAAGCCTTTCATCTTCGACGCGCGCAACGGCATTCACATCATCGACTTGAGCAAAACGCTCAATCAACTGGAAGCGGCCTGCAATTTTCTGAGCGAAACGGTCCGGCGTGGCGGCAACGTGCTCTTTGTCGGGACCAAGAAGCAGGCCCAGCAAGCAGTCAAAGAAACCGCCAAGGAATGCGGCCAGTTCTTCGTCACCGAACGCTGGCTGGGCGGGACGCTCACCAATTTTGCCACCATCAAACGCTCCATTGGCCGGCTCAAGCAGATCGAGAAGATGGAAGCCGACGGCACCATCAACCAATACGTCAAACAGGAGCAATCGGTCATTCGCCGTGAAGCCGCCCGGTTGGTCAAATTCTTTGACGGCATCCGAACCATGGACAAATTACCCGGGGCCATGTTTGTGGTGGACGTCAAACGCGAGCACAACGCGGTGGCCGAGGCGCGCCGGCTCAAGATTCCAGTCGTGGCCATCGTCGATACCAATTGCGATCCGGACCTGGTCGATTTCCCGGTTGCGGGCAACGATGATGCCACACGCTCGGTACGGATGATCCTGGCGACGATTGGCCAGGCCGTCACTCAGGCCAAAGCTGAATACGAAGCAAAGTACGCCCGCCGCAAATCTGTCGAAGAAGCCACCGCGGCGCCGGCTGCGCCTGTAGCAGAGGCCGCCCCGGTGTTGCCGCAGGAGGTCTCTGCTCCACCAGCGGCTGTCCCGCCCCCCGCCTAATCCTTACGCAAAGGGTTCGAGGGATTCAGCGTCCGGGAATTTCACAAACTTAACTTTTTAATGACATGTCTGAGATAAATGCTGCCGCAGTCGGTAAACTGCGCGAGATGACCAACGCCGGGATGATGGATTGCAAAAAGGCGCTCATCGAGGCTAAAGGGGACCTGAATGTCGCGGTGGATATTCTGCGAAAGAAAGGGGCCGCGACGGCCACTTCGAAGGGCGCCCGCGAGGCCAAGGAAGGGATTATAGCGCAGTATATAGCCCCGGGCGGGAAGTTGGGCGTCCTCGTTGAAATCAATTCCCAAACCGACTTTGTCGCCCGCAACGAGTTGTTTCGGGCGTTTGCCGATGACGTGGCCAGGGGCCTGGCCGCCGATGCGAAAGCTGATTTCGAATCCGCGCGGGTGGCGCTGGTGGCCAAAATACGGGAGAACATCCAAATCCCGCGGCACGCGCGGATGGAGGTCAGTGGCAACGGGATGGTAGCGGCTTACATCCACACGGGGGCGAAGGTAGGGGTGCTGGTCGAGGTGGGCGCCGGCAAGGAGAGCACGGTGGCTCAGGACGATTTCAAGCAACTGGTCAAAGACATCACGCTACAGATAGCCGCCGGACATCCTTACGCGGTTTCCCGGGAGCAAGTCCCGGCCGACGTCATTGCAAAGGAGCGGGAAATTGCGTCGCAATCCGATCGGCTCAAAGGCAAGCCTCCGCAGGCTCTCGAGAAGATCATCCAGGGCATGCTCGAGAAATTTTACCAAACCTATTGCCTGGTGGATCAGGGTTTTGTCAAAAAGAACTCCGAAATCTCGCTCAAGGAGCACGTCGCGTCTGTAGCCAAACAGTTGGGCGATGAAATCACCATCAGGCGTTTCGTCCGCTTCCAGGTGGGTGAGGCGCCGGCGGCCTGAGTTGCGCGCTCAGGGTTGCGGTGCGATGCCCCTCAGGAAACGCCAGGCCCTTAAGTATTTCTCCAAACGCTCCTGGTCTTTCTGTGTGATTTCAGGCATGCGCCGGATGTCCATGTTGTCCTCCAGGTCGGCCAGTTTGACCCGTGTTGCCAAAGGATTGCTCGCCGAACGTTTCACGAAATCTTCGTAGGCCTCGCCTTCCCTTTTCGTCACACATTCGAGCGCCTCCAAAAGCGGTTGGGGAAAGCCCTTCTTTTTTAACTGGTCAAATGTCCAATTCGTATCTTCGACCACGTCGTGCAAGATGGCGGCTGTTTTCTCGGTCGTGGTTTCCACCCGCGCCATGATGCGCAATGGATGCAGAATGTAGGGCGCGCCATAGCGGTCTTTCTGGCCCCGGTGCGCCTCGACGGCAATCCCTATGGCCAGTTCCAGCAAGTCCAGCTCAGTCATGCCTCCAACATAATACGTAGCGCAGACATTGCACCTGGGGAGACAAACCGCTGCCTTTGCGCTATCTTCCCCGCCTATGAGTTTGCTGCCCTTTGATTCTTTGCCGCCGTATAAGAGCCGGCGCTTCGTTCCGGAGAAGGCCGATCTAGGCGATTGGGCGCAAGTCGCGCCGCTGTTCCAGGGGCTGGAAACCAAAATCGCCCAATCCATAAGGCCCGCCGAACTCGAACAAGCGCTCCTGGAGTGGAGCGAGTTGAGCGCCGCGCTGGATGAGGAATCCTCGAAACGCTACATCGCCATGACCTGCCACACGGAGAGTCCGGATGCAGAGAAGGCCTATCTGCATTTCATCGAAAATATCGAGCCACAGGCCAAACCGTGCCAATTCAAACTCGCACAGCTTTACGTGACTCATCCGGCCCGGGGCCAAATGCCCCCGGAGCGCTACCAGGTATTCGACCGCGACACTCAATTGCAGGTGGAACTGTTCCGGCCAGAAAACGTAGCGCTCGAGACGCAGGACGCCAAGCTGAGCCAGCAGTATCAAAAACTCAGCGGCTCGTTGACGGTGCAGTTTCGCGGTGAGGAAAAAACCCTCATCCAAATGGGCCGTTACATGGAAGAGCCCGACCGCTCATTGCGGCAGGAGGCCTGGGAATTGGTGACTAAGCGCCGCCTGCAGGAAGCTGAGAAGTTCGACGACCTTTTCGATGGCATGCTGGCGGCGCGCAACCAAATCGCGCGCAATGCCGGCTTCCCCAATTACCGCGATTATATGTTCCGCAAGCTGGGGCGGTTTGATTACACACCCGCAGACTGCTTCGCTTTCCACGAGGCGGTCGAGGCGGAGGTGATGCCGGTCGTGCGCGGGCTCCAGGCTGAGCGCCGCAGGCTGCTTGGGCTTGAATCGCTGCGGCCCTGGGACCTGGCGGTCGATGTGTTGAATCGCCCGCCGCTGCGTCCCTTCGAGCAAGTGGACCAGATGGTGGAGCGAACACGCCGGATTTTCGAACACCTGGACGGCGAACTGGCCCATGGGTTTTATCAAATGCAGGAGTTGCGCTTGCTGGACTTGGATAACCGCAAAGGCAAGGCCCCGGGAGGTTATCAATCCACCCTGGCCGAGGCGCGGGTGCCGTTCATTTTCATGAACGCCGTGGGGTTGCAACGCGACGTGGAAACCATCTTGCACGAGGCGGGCCACGCTTTCCACGCATTGGCGACGCGCGAGGAAGATTTACACGCCTACCGCAGCGCGCCAATCGAGTTTTGCGAAGTGGCTTCGATGAGCATGGAACTGCTCGGAAATGAATTGGTGGATGAGTTCTACAGCGCGGCGGATGCCCGGCGCGCCCGGCGCAACCACTTGGAGCGTGTCATGGACGTTCTGCCCTGGATCGCCACCGTCGATGCATTTCAGCACTGGATTTACACCCACCCCGATGCCACACGCGCGGACCGGAGCGCTGCCTGGGTCGAGTTGATGCAACGCTTCGGAGGCGACGTGGATTGGACTGGCTTCGAACAGGCCCGGGCGCGCCTGTGGCATCGTCAGCTCCATATCTTTACGCATCCCTTCTATTACATCGAGTATGGCATCGCTCAACTGGGCGCCTTGCAAGTGTGGGCCAATTCTAAGAAATCAAAAGCCGAAGCCCTGAAAAACTACAAAGCCGCCTTGCGCCTGGGTGGTTCGCGTCCGTTGCCACAACTATTCGCTGCAGCCGGCTGCCCCTTTAGTTTCGACCGCCGCACGATGGGACCGCTGGTCAAACTCGTGCGAGATGAGTTGGCAACGCTGGCGCAATAAACTGTCGGGTAGGAGACGACCTAAGGAGTCTCTGCTCAGCAACTTCCGGGTGAACCAAAGGCGGCCAGTTGACAATCTCCTTAGTTTTGGTTGAGGCATCAACTCGCAATTTTTCAGCAGAACACCCCATCGCTGCGGCCCGGCAACACATCGTATGTTTCGGCAACTTAAGGAGCATATGAAGAAAAAAATCGCCTTTTTACTGGTCGCGGCAGCCTTGGGCCTGCCTCTGACGTTCACCACCGGGTGCGCCGTGACGCACCATCAGGAAACCGCGGGCAATTACGCGCGCGACAAAGAAATCACGGCTCGGATCAAGACCTCAATGTACGCCGACCCTCTTGTGAAGGGGACTGAGGTCAAAGTAACTTCGCTCAACGGAGTCGTTCAGTTGAGCGGCTTTGTCAATTCGCAGGCCGCCATAGACCGTGCCGGCCAGATCGCCGCTGAAACCCCGGGCGTGGTGAAGGTGTATAACAACCTGCTGCTGCCCACTGGCCGGTAGTCCGCCTGCTTGCCGCAAGAAAGCGCAACGACCGCAGGGAGATTCCTGGGAGTCTTCCCTGGGTCGTTGAGTTTTTTTGCAGTGGCTTGGGTCTCCAGGTGTCATCGTAGCTCGCAAAGCCGGAGGCGAGGCCTCATTTTCTGAATGTAGGAGACGACGTGAGGAGTCTCGGATCAGCAATCAACTTCCAGGAAAAGCAAACGCGGCCAGCAGGCAATCTTGATTAGAGACCTCTTACGCTCGTCTCCCGCAAAGGTTGGAACCCGCTTTGCCCGCGAAGATATATCCGCCCACCCGCGCCGCCGCATTTGCTTAGGCTGTCAATCCTCGCTAAGCTGCCTCACGCATGGTCAAAACTGAGAAAGCACCCTCCGACCCTGAGCTGAGGCGGCGGGTGGGAGAATTAATCCGGTATAAAGGGGGCGGGTTCAATGAAGAGAACGTGGCGGACATCATTGAGAACGCCCTGAAGCTATTGAAGGATGTCGAGCATACCGGCGATGTGCGCGTCATCCAAACGGCCCTCCGCGAAATGCGCTATGCCTTCAAACTTTTTGCTCCTTACTCCCGCGTCCGGAAGGTCACTATGTTCGGCTCCGCCCGCACGCTGCCCGCCCGGCTGGAGTACCAACAGGCGGTTGAGTTTGGCCGCAAGATTACGCAAGCCGGTTTTATGGTCATCACCGGCGCCGGCGCCGGCATCATGCACGCGGGCCATGAAGGGGCCGGCCCGGAAAAAAGTTTCGGCGCCAATATCCGCCTTCCCTGGGAACAAGCGGCGAATCCCGTCATCCGTGAGGACAAGAAGCTCGTCACGTTTAAATACTTTTTTACGCGCAAGCTCATTTTCATCCGGCATTCCGATGCCATTGCCCTGTTCTCGGGAGGGTTCGGCACCATGGACGAAGGCTATGAAGCCCTGACCCTGATGCAGACCGGCAAGAGCCAGCTTATGCCGCTGGTCCTGGTGGACCGCCCCGGGGGCACCTATTGGAAGACGTGGGATAAACACGTGCGCGAGCACCTCCTGCGCGACCAGTTGATTTCCCCCGATGACCTGAACCTTTACCAAATTACCGACGACACGGACCAGGCGGTCAAAATGATCACCCGGTTTTATCGCAACTTCCATTCCAGCCGCTTTGTTAAGGACCTCTTCGTTATCCGGTTGAAGCACTCGCCCTCGGATTCGGCCATTGAGGCGATGAACGAGGACTTCGCCGATATCATCATCGGCCAGAGCATCGAGCGCATCGGGCCGACCCCGGAGGAGTTGGCCGATGGCGATTGCATCGATATGCCGCGAATTGCCTTCGTCTTTAACCGGCGCGATTATGGCAGGCTCAGGCAGTTGATTGATGTGCTCAATAGCCTCTGAACAGAGAAGGCGAACCTATAGGGCGTTCCACCCGTGACTCACAAATCTTCATGGGACTTAGCCCGCCCTGCTCTTTTGCGGAATGAGCGTTGCGCCGCCTTGACAGCCAACCCCTCAAGCTGGTCTTCCTCGGCATCAGGGGTATATATTTCGTGGAGTTGTTGCGCGGAGAATCTTGGAGGATTGAGATAGCAATTCTCCTCTTTCTCCATCCGGCGCAAAGCCTCCCGTACCACCTCGCTCTGATTGTTAAAGCGACCCATTCGGATCATGCGTTCGATGAACTCTTGGTTTTCCTTTGCCAGCGCGTAAGCCATGAATCAACCTGCCAACTATTGGCCACCGTGTCAAAGGCTTTTGTCGAAACTTCCGGTGGGCTTCCCGCTCAGCTCCGTTCCGTTCCGCCGGTGGGATTGACTTTCGTCCGTTCTGTTCGCATCATCCGTACTGTTTATGGCCATTAGTGCGATATCGTTGGGTCCTCCTGCTCCCGGTCGGTTCAGAAGGTCTTCTTGCCTCCTGAATTAGCTTAGCCGGCCGATCTGCTTCTTCTCAAAACACTTTCATGCATCCAGTCATTTCCAGCGCGCCCCTCAGCCCCAATGTCACCCGTCTCGATGTTAAGGCAACGCGCATCGCCCAAATCCGGCAGCCGGGCCAATTTGTCATTGTCCATCTTGCGAACCACTCTGAACGAATTCCATTGACGATCGCGGATGCGGACCAGGAAGCGGGGACGATCGCCCTGGTCATCCAGGCCGTTGGCAAGAGCACGCGCGAACTGGTCGCCCTTCAACCCGGGCAAGCCATTGCCGATATCGCCGGCCCGCTGGGGAAGCCGACTGAAATGATTCAGTCCGGGCGGGCACTGTGCATTGGGGGCGGAGTAGGAACCGCGGTGGTGCATCCGATTGCCCAGGGATTGGCTCGACGCGGGGTGACCGTCATCAGCATCATCGGCGGACGCTCCAAAGACTGGGTCATCTTTGAACCGGAACTCAGGCGCCTTGGCGAAGTGCATGTATGCACCGATGACGGGAGCTATGGCCGCCATGGATTTGTAACCGATGCCGCCCGCGACCTGCTCACCGGCGGCAACATCGATGTTGTCTATGCTGTTGGCCCAGTCCCTATGATGCGCGCTGTGGTCAATCTAACCAAACCTCTCGGCGTCCACACGATTGTCTCGCTTAACCCGGTCATGGTGGATGGGACCGGCATGTGCGGCGGGTGCCGGGTGGCGGTGGGAGGCCAGACGCTCTTTGCCTGCGTGGACGGCCCCGAGTTCGACGGGCACCTGGTCGATTTTGAACTGTTGATGGACCGCCTCTCGACCTATCGCGAGTTCGAGCAGCAAGCCCTCGCCGCCTGTGATGCAGGCGCCTGCAGAATTGGCCTGCGCGACAGGTCCGCTTGAACAGGAGCTAGAGAAAACTGAGACATGAATACGGACCTACTGAGCAGTTTGCGTCCTCCCTCTCCTCCTTTGGAGGAGAGGGCCGGGGAGAGGAGGCTCCGCTCGCTGCGCCCGACAATGAAATTCTTAAGCGTCACCAGCGAACAGGCCCTTCTTAGCCCTCTTCCCGCGCACGGGGAGAGGGAAGCGGGCAGTGCGCGCTATCAGTGTGCGCGGCGCTCACTCTTCCAAAGGAGGAGAGGGGGAACGCCTCCTGTTCCGTTTCCGAATCCTAACAACTAACGATAACTCGTGCCCAAACTCTCAACCAAACAACGCCTCCAGATTGTGCGGCAGAAAATGTCCGAGCAGGAGCCGCTCATTCGCAACGCAAACTTCGATGAAGTCAATCTCGGGCTGCCGGAAAAGGTTGCCCTGCTGGAAGCGGAACGCTGCTTGCAATGCAAAGACCCCAAATGCGTCGCCGGCTGCCCGGTGATGGTCAATATCCCGCGGTTTATCGAGTTGCTTTCGCAGGGCAATCTCGGCGAAGCGGCCCGCTCGCTGCTCTCTGACAACGCCCTGCCGGCCGTCACGGGCCGGGTTTGTCCGCAGGAAACCCAATGCGAGGTTGAGTGCATTCGCGGGCATAAAGGATTGCCGGTTGCGATTGGGTATCTGGAACGGTATGTGGGTGACTGGGCGGGCAGGCACAGTAACGAATTGCATATGGCACTGCCGCCGCGGAGCGGCAGGAAGGTCGCGGTGGTGGGCGCCGGCCCGGGCGGCCTGACCGCTGCCGGCGAATTGGCCAAATGCGGCCATGCAGTTACCATCTTCGAAGCCCTCCACAAGCCAGGTGGCGTGCTGGTCTATGGCATTCCCGAGTTCCGGCTTCCAAAGAAAATCGTCGAGGACGAGGTGGCGCGATTGCAGAATGCCGGCGTGAAAATTGTTTGCAATACGGTAGTCGGACGCACCTATACGTTGCAGGAACTGCGTGAGCAATTCGATGCCCTGTTCATTGCCAATGGGGCCGGGTTGCCGGTGTTCATGAATGTCCCGGGCGAGAATCTCAAGGGAGTCTATTCAGCAAACGAATACCTGACTCGCGTCAATCTCATGGCCGCCTACCAGTTTCCCAGGTCCGACACGCCAGTCTTGAAGGGCAAACGCATCGCCACCATCGGCGGGGGCAACGTCGCCATGGACTCCGCCCGCACTGCCAAGCGGATGGGGGCCGAATCCTCGATGATTGTTTATCGCCGCACCCGCAAGGAGATACCTGCCCGGGCCGAGGAAATTCACCACGCTGAAGAAGAAGGAATCCAGTTCGAATTCCTCGTGGCGCCATTGGAAGTCATCGGCAACGACAAAAAATGGGTCACCGGCTTAAAATGCGTTCGGATGCAATTAGGCGAACCGGATGCCTCGGGCCGCGCGCGTCCGGTGGCGGTGCCCGGCTCGGAATTCGTCGTCCTGTGCGATATTGTTGTGGTGGCCATTGGCACGCGGGCCAATCCGCTGCTCACTTCCACCTGTCCTGACCTCAAACTCAACCGCTGGGGCAATATCATCGTCGATGACCAGGGCATGACCAGTTTGCCGGGCGTATTTGCAGGAGGCGACATCGTCCGGGGCGCCGCGACGGTCATCCTGGCCATGGGCGATGGGAAGCGGGCCGCCAAAGCCATTGATGCATACCTCAAGACCGCTCACTCCGGCTCAGCGCTTCCTTCGAGGATGAGCTGACGCGTTCCCGGAAACGTTTCATACCACAAGTTCAGCACGTCGCGCAAATGCTGGGCGTAACGGTAATGGGCGCCCACGCCGGTCCTCAGCTCGGCCTCATAAATAAATTTATCGGCGGTTGTGACGTGTTCGAAGGGATACTCCGTTCCTAAAAGGGTCCAGTAAATGTAAGACGGCTCATTTCTCTGCAGGAATTCAAACGCCTGGCCGGTGGCCAAACGCCCAATCCTGGCCTGTTCGAGCAGTTTGGTTTTTTGGGCCTGCTCTTCGGACGGGAGTTGGTCTGACGCAAAATAAAAACCCTGTGGCACCAGCGGACAATACTTGGTCCCGGTACGGTGCCGGTTCAAATCGCGGATTTCGCCAAAGCCGATTGCGGACCAGCCGAACCGGACAGCGATTCGCTGGAGACTGCTGCCCACTGGGGCGTAGCGGTTGAGGTGATGGCTCAGGTCTCGCTCGACATCCCTCTGCGATACCCCTTCGGGCGTCATGACGGATAGAAAGGGCTTTGCGTCCTCGGCACCGTTCTCGTCTCCCAAAACAGGGGCGCCGCATCGCGCAGCCTGCGCGAGGCTCTTGAATTCGTCCGCTATCCGTTGCTGGTTGGCTTCCATGCACCGGGCGTATTTGAGCATCCTCGGCGCTGCAAGCTCCAGCTCAGTCCGGATCAACTCCCCTGCCTTCTGTGGCTCCGGCAATGGATGCGAAAGCAGGAATTGGCACAAGTTCACCCAGCCGCGCGCCGACATGATCAGCATCACATTGGTGGCGGCGCTGACGGGCAGGAAGTACCTCGCCCGGTCGAAGGCATAATTGCGCCTCATTCGCGCCACCTTCTTTTGAGAGGCTTCGGAAGAATCGGCCAGAAGCGAGCGGGGGATGCCCATTATCTGCGGATTTGCGCGCGCCAGGTCCTCCCAGATTTCCAGCGCTGCCTGGTAAGCCTGAAAACAGTTGAGCATCTGCTCGCGCCAGGCGGGAATCTCGCGCTCAGAAATCCCGAGCGCCTCCGGCGGGATAAGTCCATCAACAGAAATCCTCAGATACCGGGTCGAGGATTCCTGCCCGCCGGCAGTTGGGCAGAGGGCCCAAATATAATAGGCGAGCCAAATCGAGATGCCGTCGATGAATAGCGCCACCGGCACCATGTCGGCTATGGACTGATGGCCGTAATCCACCATCCGGAAGATGGAATCCACGGATTTGTCGAGATTTGCTGGATCGATCTTCGACAAAATCGAGCCCAGCCCCTCGTTATTTCGCGAATAACGCGCCCCGCTGGCCGCCAGCAGCTCCGGCGTCAGCGCGGGGCGTCCGGCCCTTTTGGAAGCTTCGCTGGGGCAAATGGCTGCTTGCGTAACTTGCATGCGCCGCATTATGGGCACAAAGCCCCAGGATGCAAACTCCGGCGCTTATCCCACTATGAATCCTTGGGGTAAATACCCCATTGCGCAATCGAGCCGAATTTGCCGCAAAGCATCCATGACAAACCTCGCTAGCGTTGCTGATAAAGGTTGTCTTTCCCAAAACTCTCTCGCCCTCGTATGCGTACGGAGCCGCTCTTTTGGCGGCGGCATCTGCGGTGATGGAACCTTCAGCGGTTCCGAAGAAAACTACTGGCCTATTACTCGACCGGGATTATGAAAAAGCTAATCTCATCACTCATTCTCTGCTGAATAGAATTCCGCAACCAATAGCATGGCAGGCGCCACCTATTTTTAAAATGATACCGCAGCAGCTTCTTGGAGTTCGCGGCCTTGCAACTTGGCAGGTGCGCCTTCTCTTGTATTCATCCGAACGCCTCAACACACGGGCCACCCACATCCAGTGCTGTCCTCGCGAACCTCGAACCTCGACCGCCGATCACCGGCGAAGCCCTGCTAAACGAGTCAGAAGCGCGACTGCTCCGGCTTTGCCGCTCTCATTTTCCCCCGCCGACCACCCGGTTGTCAACGCCGCTTCGCGCTTGGCGGCGCATGAGCGAATAAGCGCGAGGGGCAAAATCTTAAAGTATGGCGACGCCACCGCTGCAAGAGGGCTTGCTCCTCTCCCCGGAGTTAATCGCTCAGTGATTTTAACCTGGGCCCAAAGTTGACGGGTGTTCGCCCTTTTGGGAGCATTGCCCCGTGAAGCGTTTCGAAAAGCTCGGAGGTCTTCTCCTGGTCCTTGCAGGCTTGGTACTGTTGTTATCTCGGCTGCCATTGGCAACAGCTTTGGAGTTTATAGTGGACGAACGTTACGAGGTGATGAAAGCATTTCTCTGTAATAAAGGCTTTGTCCTCTACAGGGACATCTGGAATGATCAACCCCCAGTCCACACGATGCTGCTGGCCGAATGCTTCAGACTTTGGGGACCTTCAATCCTCACTGCCCGCGTCCTGGCGTCAGCATTTGGATTGTTGCTGTTCACAGCCGTTTACGAATTGATCAGGCGGCGAACTTCGACCTGGTGCGCGGTGATTTCGTGTTTTTTGCTTTTGGCATCACCCTTCGTCCTGTCTCTCAATGCATCGGTCATGCTTGAAGTCCCAGCCATCGGCACTGCGCTCCTATCGGCTCTGCTTTTGTTCAAGCGGAGTGAGAAACGAACATGGGGTTGGTTGATTGCCTCCGGCCTGGTAATGGGGGTCGCGTTGCAGATTAAACTTACCGCCGCCGTCGTTGCCCCTGCCATCGCGGCGGAAATTGCCTTTCGACAACAGGGCAATACAAAACAGGACTGGCAGCCAGTGGTGGTTCGGAACATGTTCTTTTGGGGAATCCCCCTTCTCATTGTATTCCTTGCAATCGGATTCACCTGGGGCAAAGGCAGTCTGGCGTTATCGCTGAAGTCCCACCTTACGGATGAGCCTAGCTCGTTGCCCTTTACCGTGGTTCCGAGAGATTACCCGATCCAATGGAACCTCTTTTTAAGGCATATCGAGTGCGTGCTGGCCGCTGCCGTGGGCCTGGCCTGGGCGATCCGGCAACGGCGGTGGTCCGAAGTGAGTTTTCCGACGGTATTGCTCGCGACGCTCCTGTTCATTCACGGGCTGCATCGGCCCTGGTGGAATTATTACTATCTGCATTTCGCGGTGCCGCTCGCCTGGCTTTCAGGCTGGGCAATCTACAAAGCGCTCAAGGATGCCATTGGCTTTATCCAAAAACACGGGTTTGCTCTGTCATCCCTGGCGACCTGGAAGGCCCTTGCCTTGTGCATTTTGACTGCGGCTGTTTTGGCTCGCTCCGAGGGGCGTTTGGAATTCTCAGTCAAGCAGCTTCAGGACAGCCCCAAAATAAATGCCAGCCCCTTATTGGCGAAAATGCGGCGCTACGCACCCGCTACGCATTGGGTCTGCGCACAGGACGTGATGTACCCGTTTCATGCCCAGTTGAAAGTGCCGCCGGAACTGGCCGTGATCATGGCAAAGCGTTTCTGGTCAGGCCAGATTTCGGCCCTCCAAATCATCAACGTCTGCCGCCGCTACAAGCCCGAGCAGGTCCTGTTGCCAAACGGGCAAATCGCGAAGGAATGGGACGATTTTCTAACGCCCGGCTATCAGCTCGTGTACGCAGACAGAGAGTTCGTGCTTTACGTGGGCAAGGAGGTATTAAAATAACACTGCCATCCCACAGGAAGTTGAAAAAAATGGTTGGAAATTTTGGTAAAACCTGCCACACGGCAGGCAAATGAAAAAACAAAAAATTCCAACCGCGTCAAAATTCACCATTGTCCGCCAGCTTTGCAACTATATTCCGAA
>DASYZB010000084.1 GCA_035946615.1 Verrucomicrobiia bacterium | reverse complement strand
CGCACCTACAGTCCCGGGCGGAAGGTTACCGATGAGGAGATGGCTAGGATTAACATTACACCCTCACGCTTCCACGGCGAATGGAACTATGTTATTCGCCCTCACTAGTTGTAAATGTTATTTATTGACGTGCCCTAACCCTGGTTGCGCAGATGTCCGCATAAATACGGGCTATCAAGGCCATTGC
This sequence comes from Verrucomicrobiia bacterium, assembly GCA_035946615.1. Lineage (NCBI taxonomy): Bacteria > Pseudomonadati > Verrucomicrobiota > Verrucomicrobiia > Verrucomicrobiia bacterium. The sequence goes on along the minus strand of DASYZB010000084.1, from coordinate 54,273 downwards.
CCGCTATTTTGCTGCCAGCCTGCCTATACGAAGGGCAGCGTAGATGGAGCAGAGGCTCAAAACTTTTCCAGGCCGCTCGACTCCAGGAAGCGTTGAAATGCCCGGGTCCCCTGGATGACCGCATCGTGCTCCAAGCCCGTGTAGAGGAATATGGGCTGGGATTGATGCAGTTGGCTGGCCGTTACTTCGGATTCTTTCCCAGCAAAGAAGGGCACTCCACGGCCCTTGAGAATCCCCATGAGCCGCTCGGTTTCTTCTTTGGTCCCACCATGGTCGGTGTAAAGGTCCAACAACCGGCCATGTTCCTTTTCGAACCAAGCCAGGAATCTGTCAAGGTATGCATAGAGCGCGTCAAAGAGCCATACCTCCTTGACGTGGTCGCTCAATCCGCCGTGGTCAAGAATCGAGGAGATGACTTGGTAACCTCCGCTGTGCCCCGAAAGAATAATGTTGCCTAGGACAGCATGCCGGTTGGTCAAAGGTGATTTGTCGCGCAAGGTCGCCATCACTTCCTGCATGAACCTGCCAAAGCCCTCCTGGTCTTCCAACTTGCCCCCGAAGGAATCGGGGGCATCGTATGGGCCTTGCGGCACCACCAGCACGGCATTTCGGCGGCTCGCGGTAAACTGCTCGATCAATTGGTAATGCGGCAAAACTTGCGCCACGTGGTTTCGCCAACCATGAAAGTGGACCACAAAATCGATTCGGCCCGTTTCACGAAAGCCCTGGGGAATGAAAATGGCCACCGTGCTGTCGGCATAATGCTTTTCTGCGGAGTAAACCTGGCCTTTATACTCCCGGCCTTGGCCGCGTTGAGGATGGGGGAATGGAGCTGAGGCGAGTTGGGCCATGATGAGGTGGCCTTGGCTGGAGTATATCTCGGAAAGCGTGGCTGCGCCCGTCGCCAAGGTCAAAGCGATGAGAGCGCCGGCGATTATGAATAGCGGATTCTTCATCTGAGCGGCTCAAAAGGCCCCAGCAAGCTGAACGCATTCGCCCCAATTGCAGAAGATTCGACACAAGCGCCAGCTATCAAAAGAACTTTCAAGGGGCTTTCTTTCCAAATCGCAAGCTGCATTCAGCCTCTAATTTGTCTTTATACTTTCCGAAGGCAAGGAAAAGCGACGCTCAGGACGGGGGGCGGAGTTGACCGGCACCTCGATTTTTCGCGACGGTAGTTCGTTTTGGTGCGGTGTGGCTTGCATTTGGGACTGCAGCCTGTTAAGAAGCGGGCGTGAAGCCGCACATCCTGTTTGTTGATGACGAAGCTCCGATTCGTGAGTTGCTCTCGCTCTATTTTCGCAAGAAAGGCTTGGAGGTTACGACCGCCACAAACGGGGACGAAGCCAAAGCCAAGGCGCGCCAATTCCCGGTGAGTCTTGCCATTCTCGATGTAAACCTCGCCGGGGAAAACGGGCTGCATCTATTGGGTCATTTCAAAACAAGCCACCCCAACATCCCAGTCATTATTTTCACGGGTCTGACAGGGGAGGACCTTATTGATAAAGCTCGCGCGGCCGGCGCTGATGGATTCATGCGAAAAACAGAATCGCTCGAAACACTTTTTGCCGAGGTGAACCGGCATTTGCCCAAGAACTAAGCTGTTTATGCGGAACTCCACATAAACTGCCAGGCCCGGCGTTACTGTTCGACGGGTTGAACTTCGAGGAAGCCGTGGAGTTGGCGAATGCGCGTCGGATGGCGCATCTTGCGGAGGGCTTTGGCCTCGATCTGTCGGATGCGCTCACGCGTCACCCGAAACTGTTTCCCGACCTCTTCGAGTGTCCGGGAGTAGCCGTCTCCCAGGCCGAAGCGCAATTCGAGCACCTTGCGCTCCCGTTCCGAGAGGCTGGAAAGCACGTCGCTCAATTTGTCTCGTAGCAAGCTAAAACTCGTCACCTCAGACGGGCTCTCAGTATTCTTATCTTCGATAAAATCGCCGAAATTGGCGTCCTCGTTATCGCCCACGGGTGATTGCAGGGAGATCGGTTGCTGGGCCATCTTCAGAACGGCACGAACTCGATCGACGGGAAACTGCATTTCGTCAGCGATTTCCTCCGGGCTCGGCTCGCGTCCGAAATCCTGGAGCAGGCGTTTTTGAGTGCGCATGAGCTTGTTGATGGTTTCAATCATGTGCACCGGGATTCGGATCGTTCGGGCCTGGTCGGCGATGGACCGGGTAATGGCCTGGCGAATCCACCAGGTGGCATAGGTCGAGAACTTATATCCACGGCGGTATTCGAACTTTTCCACTGCCTTCATGAGGCCCATGTTGCCTTCCTGTATCAAGTCCAGGAACGAGAGGCCGCGGTTGGTGTATTTTTTTGCGATGGAAATGACCAGGCGCAGGTTGGCCTCCACCATTTCGGTTTTGGCTTCAAGGGCCCTGCCGGCGGCCTCTTTCAATTCTTTGTAAGCCTCCAGGTAGTCCAAATGCGGCATCCGGACGAATTCCTCGAGGGCCAGCATTTTTTGCTCCTCCGCTTCGAGAATGGCCTGGTAGGGGTGGTTTGGATGTTGGGCCTGGAGTTCCTTAAGGGTTCGGGCGCTAAGCTGGATTTTTTCCTGAATATTCTCGGCTACCAGGGCCATCTCCTCGATTACTTTTTGCTTGTAATAGAACTTGCCGAAAACATTCTGCAGCTTGCGATCCAGTTTTTTGAACCGGGACCAAACCCGGTCACGGGCGGAAGGAGAGGTTTCCTTTTGCCAGCAGGTGTAGTGCTCATCGATCTCCTGGTCCAGGGCGCGCACGCGCTTGACCATCTTGCGCAAGACCCGAATGTGCTTCTCACGGCCTTCAATTTTTTTGTCGAGGATGACTCGATCAAAGCGCTCTTTGGGAGGCTCACAAATCAGCTTCTCGGCTAGGGCGATGTGCTCTTTGGCGGTGAAACCGAGGCGGTAGATGGCGCGCTTGAGGTCATTTTCGGCGCTTTCGATGCGCTTGGAAATCTCGACTTCCTGCTCGCGGGTCAGGAGCGGGACCTGGCCCATCTGTTTGAGGTACATGCGGACCGGATCATCCAGGATGTCCAGTCTCGAACGCTCATCTTCCTCCTCAGGCTCGGGTTGTTTGATTCGGTCCACTTCCGCCTGATCGACGATCTCGACTTCCAGATTGCGCAGTTTGATATAAATCTCATCCAGGTCTTCCGGGGTGATGAGCGTATCGGGCAGAGCATCATTGATATCACCGTAGGTCAGGTAGCCCTGTTCCTGGGCCAGACGAACAAGCTCTTTGATCTTTTCCGCCAGTTCAGTCGCATGATTTTTCGAATGCGCCCCGAGCAGTTCGCCTTTCGCCATCGAAAGCCCAATGCCGGCCCTGCCGTTGTTTTCAACTCCGGCGGCTGTGCCTGGTTGATGCGCTGAGGCGCAGGGCTGGGTGCTTGCGCCATTGGCCGGCGGTTGGGGTGAATGGTCCGCAGAGTTGGAAGCCGCTGCCGAGGTTTTTTGAAGGGTTGGTTTTGCTGCCGGCTTGCTAACCTTGGTTCTGGCCATACGACTTCAAATTCAAATCAAAACACCAATCAAAATTGAGAGCATAATATGAGAAGAGGCTCTCGATGAGTCAAGCAAGCAACGCCGTGTCTGCAAAAATATTATATCGTCTGCAACTGCGATCATGGCTTTTATCAAACTACTGCCGCCTGATAGCAACAGCAAGAAGGAAGACGTGCGAAATGGTGAAACGAAATGAAACTGGCGGAGAGAGGGGGATTCGAACCCCCGGTACGGCTTTTGACCGTACAACGGTTTAGCAAACCGCCGCCTTCAGCCACTCGGCCATCTCTCCAAAGCCTTTGAAGCTTGCGCTTGCCGCAGCAGCATAAAGCCTGCTGCCCACCAGTCAAGGGAATGATGATTGGCGCTTTGAATTACGGGACGACCGGCGCGCCTCATTCGAGGGCTTGGCGCAGGACGAGGCTGCGATACGTAATGCCGGTGTGATCGCCCTGGAGGTAGATGGGGCCGGGCCGCGAGACATCCGACCACAAAGCCCCGCCGGTGCAGCCCATAACCGGCTGGTTATCGATGATTTTGGTTCCATTTAAAATCACTGTAGCGTGCCGATCGACAAAGGTGATGTCCATCGTCTGCCATTGCCCCGGTGGTTTCTCGGCCGCCACAGTCGGTGTGATGCGGCTATAAATAGCGCCCATGTGGTGCGAGTCGGGTGCCTCCCCATAGCTGTCTTCGACCTGGCATTCATAAATCCCCCGTAAATAAACGCCACTATTCTCGCCTTTATCCACTCGCACCTCGACCTTAAGGTTGAAATCATTAAACTCCCGGTCGGTCCGCAGGTTGCCATAATTCTTATGCGGCTGCCCTTTCTCCTGGACAGCATTATTGACGAGCAGCCCGTCCTGGACACTCCACCCATTCAGCGCGTTAGGGTCCGTCAGCCGCCAGCCTTTGAGGTCTTTCCCATCAAAAAGCCGCATTGGACGGCCGAATTTGACTTTCGTCAGGTCGGGTGCGGGTGGCATCGGGGGTTGCCGGCGGCCGCTAAATTCCGCGACATCCTCCCCCTGCCCATTCTCGCGAGGCTTCACACTGGTGAGATTGACCTTATCTTCATCCACGCTGCCCGTGATTGTTTCAGAGAGATTCACCTTCTCCCTTTTGCCTTCAGCATTCTTGCGCTGAACCGTGTAGTTGCGGGTCAGGACCAGCTTGCCGTCCTCGATTTTCGCGGCGGCGACCGGCTCGACACTACCCCAGCCCCAGAGCATACTGGCGCCCAACCGGCCATCAGTCTCCTGAACGCCGAGCCAGCCGGCCGCACCGCCAGGTATTGTCAGCTCCCACTGGCCCAGGAACGGGTTGTCTGCGGCTGAAGCAGCCAGGGTGATGAGAACAATTGGAAGAGAACACAGGAATGATTTTGCTGGTCGAAACATGGGTTTTTTATGCTCTGGCCAAAGGAGCATTGCAAGAGCAAAGCGGCGGCTTGGGTAGGGACGATCACAGGCGGTCTGCTATGACGAGGGTCTTTTCGGCCATCTTGGGCGCCGAGACGGTCTCCAAATGGTTGGCATGCTCGGTCCACCAGCGTTCGCTCTGCACCATCGTCCAGGTCTGGGCAGCGGAGCAGCGTGCCAGGGCCTCATCCAACTCACGCGCCCCGGCGGGCCGGCCCTCCGGCTCTTTGGCCAGGCAACGCATAACCAACCGCTCCAGGTCGGCCGAGACGGGGTCGCCGAGCCGGTCGGAAGCGCGCTGTGGCACGACCTTGATCTGTTTCTCCAGCAGTTCTGCCACGCTCTCGGAATCGAACAGGGTTTTTCCAGTCAGAAGCCAATAGCCGACAGCCCCAACGGAATAGACATCGCTGCGGCCATCGACGCGCGCGGGCTCCGCGATGGCCTCGGGCGACATGAAATGCGGCGTGCCCACCACCGCATGGGAAGGCGCCCGGTCCGGCGAGTCGCGCTGGAGTGTGGTGACCAGGCCGAAATCGAGCACCTTGACGACATCACAGGCATCATCGCGCCGGGTTAGGAGAATATTTGCCGGCTTGATATCGCGGTGGATGAGTCCAATCCGGTGCGCCTCGGCAAGAGAGCCGCAAAGCTGGCGCAAGATATGGATGACGCGGCCCTCGGGTTGGGGACCGAACTTGCGGACCAGTTGGTCCAAATCGATGCCGTGCAGGTACTCCATTGCATAATAAAACAGACCCTCGGGCGTTCGCCCGTAATCGTAAATGGCTACTGTATTGGGATGAGTAAGCTGGCTTGTCATTTGCACCTCGCGCTCAAAGCGAGCGGCGCTGGCCTCGTTGGTCAACTCCGGGCTGAGCAGCTTGATGGCCACAGGCCGGCGCAGCAAGGCATGCCGCGCGCGATAAACCATTCCATTCGCCCCTCGGCCGATTTCCTGCAGGAGAACGTATTGGCCAACCCGCCGCGCATCGAGGGCGCTCTTGCGCAATGAGGCCTGCAGCCGCTCAACCAGCAGGCCAAACGCAAAAATCGCCACCCCGCTCAATACCACCAGCCCAAACAATACCGTGAACGCGCGCCTCAGCATGTAGAGCGTTTGAAAGCCCTCCTCGGCCGATACCTCGGTGGCAACCCCTATGCCGAATTCGGGCAACCATGCCCAGGCCCCAACCACACGCACCCCGCGGTAATTGCGGTAGCCCTGCACATCCACGCCGTCGTCGCCGCGAATGGCCGCAGCCGCCATTCGCGTGAGGCTGAGAAACCGCCTTGGCCGGTCTGGCCGGTCGCCCGTCTCGAGGTCCACTTCCGGGTCGAGCAGTTGCAGATTGAGTATCGAGGTCGCCTCGGGCGATTTGGGTATCAAGCCAAGTATTTTTAATTCGCGGTCAAAACGGGACGCCGTCAGCATCACTCCCCGATGGTCAAAGGCATAGGCCTCGCCCGTTTCTCCCATGCGCGCGACGGAGAAAATCTGGCTGAATTCCCCCTCCGGTTTCATGCGCAAACAGAGCACCGCCACGACCGCGTTATTGGTTGCGCGCACAGGCGAAGAGACGAACATCGTCGGGCCTTCGGCGCGCTGGCTCAGGTTGCCTTCCCGGGCAAAGGGCCGGGAGACCGCCGTTCGGCCTCCACGCCCCCGCTGCAGCAGAAACTGGTAACCGCGCGGGACCACACGACCAACTTGGCGCGCATGGGGGGAGGCCAGAATCCTTCCATCAGTGCCTAGAACCACGTAATCCAGGTAATGCTGGGACTGCAGCAAAGGTATTAGGTAAAGGTGCAGCGTGTGGGCGGCCTCCGACTGGGCCAATACCTCTGGCGGCGTATTCGAGTCTTTGGCCATCGCGGCTAATTGGACAATTGCCCCATCGATGCGCACGTCTGACGCGAAGGATTTTGCATCGGATTCCTGCTCCGAAAACCATAGGCGCAACGCCGCCACGTCAGCGCTTAACAAGGCGCTTAATCGCGACGCCAACTCGGCCCGTGTGACCTCCTCGACTCGCGTGCGCACCCAATAACCGGTCAGGCTCAACAAGACCGCCCCCAGCATCGGCCAAACCCAAAGATGCTTCGAGAGCAATAGCGGGAGGCGCGCCAGCCGCCGGGCCAGCCAGGCGGTGGTTGAACCTGTCATATTGAAACGCACCTGATTAATGGTCTTTCGGCGCGCTTTCCTTGTCAACCCGAGCTTGCGAACCGCCGTTGGCTATCATGGCTGTCCCGGTGCGGTGGCGCCGGGCGGAACCGGGCCATATTGACCACGGATGGTCTTCCTACAATCGAATCTAAAATTCGGCTTCATTATAGGGTTTGTCACTGCGGATAGCATCAAATAAGTCGTCGTGTTCCTGCTGGTAGGGATCGATCCGCCGCGCTTGCCGGGGATAACGCCACGCATTGGCCCCTTTGATGACAAAGCCATTGCGGTCGTTGTTCAGGTCGGCTTCACCTTTGGTCCCACGCGCATGTTCGGAAATTTTTGGCCAGCAGCCGCGGATTTGGCGGCATTGGCTCATCATACGCGTGCCGTCGGCGTATTCGAACTCGACAAAATGATGATCGAAAATCTGGCCGTGGCGCTTGGCCTTGCGCAACTGCCGTCCGTCCATGCCCTGGGCGCGCACCGGATGCCCGTCCTTTATCCTGTTCGCCACATCGATATTGTGGACGTCCTGCTCGACAATGTGGTCCCCGGAGAGCCAGGTAAAATAATACCAGTTCCGGATTTGGTAATGCATCTCGGTTTCCCCAGGCTGCCGCTCGACGCCATCCCGCGACCCGCCGTCCCAATAGCAACGCAGCAGGGTCAACTCACCCAGCGCGCCGTCCTGAATGCGTTTGCATCGGCTTCAAGCGGCAAGTTGGCTTGGCTGGTAAATTGAATTGGAGTTTTGTTTGCCGTTTTGCTAAAGCGAACATGATGCCAAAAACGCCGTCCCGCTCGCAGCCAACGCCAGCCGCTGCTGTGGAGCCGGAACAGGATGTAGCTTGGTATCACGGGGTCACCCGTTACGAATGGCTCATCCTGGCCATTGCCTCGGCGGGATGGATTTTCGATGCATTCGAAGGACAAATCTTTAACATCACCCGCCAACAACTTCTCGGCGACATCCTCCATCAGGGGGCGACCCCCTCGGCAATCAAGCATTATGGCGACCTGTTTCTAGCTGTTTTCCTGCTCGGCGGCACTGTGGGAGGCCTATTGTTCGGTGCGCTGGCCGATCGTTGGGGGCGGCGGCCCAGCATGGCCGTCACCATCCTGATGTACTCGATCTTCTCGGGCCTGACCTATTTCACACAATCCCTCTGGCAAGTCGGCGCGGCGCGGTTCCTGGTGGCCATGGGCGTCGGTGGCGAATGGGCGGTGGCCGCCAGCCTCGTTGCCGAAGTATTTCCCCAGCACGCCCGGGCCCACGCCTCGGGAATTTTTCACGCGACAAGCGTTTTAGGGACCTGGACCGCTGCTCTAGCCGGTCTGGCCGTGGGCGTGCATTGGCGTTACGCCTATCTGGTAGGGCTGCTGCCGGCTTTGCTGGTGCTTTGGGTTATGACCCAGGTCAAAGAGCCCGAGAGTTGGCGATTGGCGGGCGTCCGGGCCGCCGCCTCTTCGGGGCCGAAAATGGGGAGTTTTTTCGACCTGCTCGGCGACCCGTTGTGGCGCCGGCGCGCGTTGTTAGGGATGCTGCTGGCCGCCATCGGGCTTGGGAGCTTTTGGGGAGTCACCGTCGCCGGACAGGACCTTGCGCGGGAGTTGCTGGTTCGGACCGGGAGTGCCCCAGCGGCGGCTGCGGAGCGAGCCAAGTTTGCCTATGGGATTGTGGAAACGATTGGCGGCGGTTTGGGCCTGCTGTCCTTCGGACCCATCTGTGTCCGCCTGGGGAGACGGCGCACTTTCGCCCTGTTTCATATCGGCGCATTTATCATTGTTCCCATCACCTGTTATTTGCCTGCAACCTATGGTCAACTCTTAGCCCTCCTGCCTCTATTCGGCTTTTTGACCCTGGCGATTCATGCCGGGTACGCCATTTATTTTCCGGAGCTGTTCCCGACCCACTTGCGTGCTACAGGAACCGGCTTTTGCTTCAATGGCGGACGGATTGTAGCCGCCTCGGCGCTGCTGGTTTCGGGCTGGCTCAAGGCCCTGCCAGGAATGGACCTGCGCCTTGCCATTACTTTGCTGGGGCTGTTGTTCCCGTTGGGGCTCATCGTTATTTGGTTCCTGCCCGAAACCAAAGGCAAACCGCTGCCGGAGTAGTCCTAAACGAAAGGGAGGCCCTCCAAAGGCACGGTTGCCAGCCGCAAGTCGTGCGCGCCATCTGGCCGGGCGAATTCATAAAACAGTGCGGCATCCCCCCCGCGAACCCGGGCATCCACATAACGCAGCGACGCGGAGCCATGAGGGCTGATGAGCAGCGGCGCAGAGGGGATTAAAGACTGCCAGCTTTTTAAATCTGTCGAGACTGCCCAACCCGATTTCTCCTCGTAATTCTCTTCGTAGCCGGAGCTCCCATCGTAAAACGCATAAAACTTCCCGTTGCGCGGGATAATACTGTTGATTCGGCGGCAATAGCGGTCCCATCCCGAAGGCTCGGGAGCGAACACGACACCGAGCCATTCCCAGCAGTCCAGATCGCGCGACTGCGCCAAACCCGTCGCCGAGACGCATTGGCCGGTGTTGAAAATATCCAGCGTCTCGTGGGAACGCGCGTTGGTGGCGGACGTGGGCAGCGCCACGCTGAGAACCATGAAGAAGAGACCTTGCCATTCAAAAATCCAGGGGTCCTTGAGGCCTTCCAGTCCCAGTTGTCGAGCCTTGAAGAGCGGTTCGGTGTTCTCAGGCGAAAGTTGTGGCACTTCACGGCTCTTGAGCACAGAGACGCACCACCGCCCGTCTGCCGGATCGACATAGCTGATAAAATAGCGCCATAGGTGGTCCGCTCCGCGATGCAGCGCGCAACGTTCAATCGAAGCGCTACCGAATCGATCTTTAGTCACAGACCAAATGTCTTCCCACGTTTCCAAATCGCTTGAGCGGGCGATCCTCGCCTCACCGCCGCGGTCGGGTGCCACCCCTCGCGGGCGGCGAATCCGGTATGTCAGATACCAGGCGCCTTCAGCGACAGCGTGAAAAATGCCCGGCGCGCCGGCCCAATAGCCAGGTTCATTGCCGACCGGGTGCCGAATGATTTTGCCTTGAGCCAGAAGGGACGAGATCGAGGAACTCATATTCCCAGGGAAATGTGTTTAGTCTCTAAAAAGGCATCCAGCCCCTCACTGCCGAGTTCACGGCCCCAGCCGCTTTGTTTGACGCCGCCGAAGGGGGCTTGGGTGGCCGTGGGCACTCCATCATTAATCCCGATGATCCCAGCTTCCAGTCCTTCCATTAACCGAAAAGTCCGGCCCAAATCCCGGGTAAAGGCATAGGCGCTCAGGCCGAACGGCGAGCCATTGGCTAATTCGAGCGCCTCAGACTCCTTGTCGAAAGGAGCAATCGCCGCAACCGGGGCGAAGGTTTCTTCGCCCATGCAAAGAGCAGCAGGAGGCACATCGGCCAAAACCGCCGGTTCAAAGAAAAACCCTTTTCTCTCGAGGCGGTTGCCGCCGCAGAGCAAGCGGGCGCCGCAGCGGACCGCATCTTCGACGTGGGCAAGCGCTTTGTTCATCGCTTCCTCATCGATCAGCGGTCCAATTTCCACACCGGCTTCCAGGCCATCCCCAACCTTGAGCGCCCGAGTCCTCGCAACGAACATTTCGAGGAACTTCTCGTAGATGGCGCGCTCGACATAAATCCGGTTGGCCGCGATGCAGGATTGGCCGGTATTGCGGAACTTCGCCAGCATGGCCCCTTCGACGGCCCGGTCCAAATCGGCATCAGCGAAAATGAGAACCGGCCCCAGCCCGCCCAATTCCAGAGATAGCGGTTTGACCTGCTCGGCGGCGCCACGAATCAAATGTCTGCCCACCTCCGTTGAACCAGTGAAAGTAATCTTGCGGCAAAGCGGGTTTTTGAGAAATTCTTCGCCAATTTCCGAAGCGGAACCTAACACCAATTGGAATACCCCTTTGGGCAGTCCCGCCGCAGCGACACACTCGGCGAATGCGACGCAACAGATGGGCGTCTGGCGCGCCGGTTTCAACACAACCGTGCAGCCGGCGGCCAGGGCGGGCGCCACTTTCCGCACCGCCAGCACGAGCGGAAAATTCCAAGGACTGATCGCCCCCACAACGCCCATCGGGGATTTAATCACCAGGTGCCGTTTGCCTTCGACCTGGTGCGGCACAACGCGCCCGTAGGCGCGCCTCGCCTCGCCGGCAAACCAGCGTAAGTGGTCCACTGTCATGGCGAGTTCGCCCAGGCTTTGGGCAAGCGGTTTGCCATTTTCAAGGGTAATAAGCCGGGCGATTTCATCGCGACGCCGTTCGAGTTCAGCGGCAATTTTTTCAAGGAACTCGCCGCGCGCTTTTCCGGTTTGCCGGCGCCAGCCCTGGAAGGCGGCATGGGCATCGGTCAGGGCCTGCGCAACATGCGCCCGTGTGACAGTGCTGATGGACGCGAACGGCTCACCTGTAGCTGGGTTGCGCACGGCCAAAGCCGGTTCGTTGTTCACCCAGGCGCCATTCAAATACAGCGGGTAGGTCTTCACTTGCTTCGGTCCCTTTCAGGGGTCCAGGCTGTTTTCAACCCCGGTTTTTTAACAGACGATTTCATTTCAACCCAACGTAAGTTCCCTTTTTGCAAGATGTCAATGCGCAGGATTAACGCCTCAGTCACTGAGGCGTGGGAACGCCGGTGCAGGTCCAAGGCAGTCCAAGACGCTGGCGCGCCGCGCCTCTTGCGGGGGTGGGCTCTTTCTGTCAGGTTTAGGTCATGGCGCATACATCGTTGCTCGAACAGCCGGTTTTGCAAGAGCCTCTCTCGGGTTCATGAAAAAAGTGCGTTTTGGCTTAATCGGTTTTGGCGCCTGGGGCAGTCATCACGCCCGCGCCATTGCCGAATCGCCTGAGGCAGACTTGGCCGCCATCGCGGTGCGCTCGACGGCGCGCCAGGCGGAGGCGCGCGAGCGCCATCCTGAGGCGCAGATAGTGGCTGATTACCATCAATTGCTCACTCGGCCTGACCTTGACGTCGTGGATGTGGTCCTGCCGACCGACCTGCATTTCCCCGTTGCCGCTGATGTGCTGCGGGCGGGCAAACATTTGCTGCTGGAAAAACCCATGGCGCTGACGCTGGCGCATTGTGAAGAGTTGCTCCGGCTCGCTCGCGAACAGCAGCGATTGCTGGCCATTGGCCATGAATTCCGCCTCTCCTCGCTTTGGGGCAAGGTCAAGGAGATGATTGATGCAGGGGCCATCGGAGACCCGCTTTATGCGCTCATCGAGTTGTGGCGCAATCCCTATCGTACCGGCGCGGATGGGTGGCGCTATCAAATTGATCGGGTCGGTAACTGGATTCTCGAAGAACCCATCCATTTCTTCGACCTGGCTCGTTGGTATTTTTCAAACCTGGGCGCGCCACAAAGTATTTTTGCCCGCGCCAGTGCCCGCCGCCCAGACCACCCGGAACTTCAGGACAACTTCAGCGCCATTGTCAATTTCCCGCGCGGCGCTTATGCGGTTATTTCGCAGACCTTAAGCGGCTTCGAGCATCACCAGGTCGCCAAGGTTACCGGAACCCGCGGCGCCCTTTGGGCCAGTTGGAGCGGGGCGATGGACCGCACCTTTCAACCGACCTTTTCACTCAAATACTTCAACGGCGATAAAGTTTCTGATGTTCCGATTACTAAAATCACCGGCGAGGTTTATGAATTAACGGACGAGATTGCCCAAATGGCGCGAGCAGTTCGCGGGACCGGCGCTCTGAGTGCAACCGGCGAGGATGGCCTGTGGTCGGTCAAAATGTGCCTCAAAGCCCAGGAATCCGTGGACCGGGGTTGTGCGGTCTCGCTTTGACTGGGGCGAGTGTTTGAGCAATGGATGCCTTCAGCGTTTCGGGCGATCGAAATTCACAAAATTCAGAACTGGCTGGCCCGAGAGCAGCCGCTCGACATCTGCCGCGACAGCTTCGAAGGTCCTTTCCTGAGCCTCAACGGTAAAGGCGGCGATGTGCGGTGTGAGAACGACATTAGAGAGCGATTCCAAAGCCCCTCGCGCAGCGGGCGGCTCGAATTCCCGCACATCGAGGGCCGCCCCTGCCAGGCGCCCGCTTTGCAAGGCATCGAGCAGGGCCGCTTCATCCACCACCGCTCCACGGGAAGTGTTGATAAAATAGGCGCCCGGCTTGGTGGCGGAAAACGTCGAGGCCCCAAACAGGCGGCGGGTCTCGGGGGTTGAAGGCAAATGAACGCTCACAAAATCGGCCATCGCCAGCGCCTCCTCGATGCGCCCGCACAGCAGCACTCCGCTCTCGCGGACCACGGCTGAATCGGCTTTCACAAAGGGATCGAAGGCCACCACGCGCATTCCAAAGGCGCGTCCCAACCGGGCAACCGTGCCGCCGATGCGGCCCAGGCCGCAAACGGCCAATGTTTTGCCTGCCAGTTCAATGCCCGTGCAACCTTTCCTGTCCCAGTTGCCCGCCTTGGTCGAGCGGTCCGCCTCTGGAATCTTTCGCGCCAGCGCCAGCATGAATCCCAGGGCCAGCTCGGCCACGCTGGTGGCATTGGCATTCAGCGGGGCGGCCACCACAATACCGAGGCTTGAGGCTCTCCCCAGGTCGATGTTGTCCAGGCCAACCCCAACCCGCCCAATGCCCAGCAGCTTGGGAGCGCCGTGCAGCAACTCGGCTGTTACCTGGGTCTGATTTCGCACCATAAGCACCCTTGCTTCTGCAATGAGCGCCCGCAACTTGTCTGGTTGCTGCCACAGCTTGGGTTCGGCAACGACCTGGTAAGTTTTGGCCAGGCGCTCGATCGCCGGGGCGCGCAGCTCCTCAGAAATCAAGATGTCCATAAACCCGAGCTGTCAAAGGCGCGACCAGTCCAGCGGTTTGCCAATATCAATTCGCTCGAGTTGCTCGTTCACAGCCTCCGGATATTTTTGCGCGGCGCCCGTATTAAAAATGACGATGCGATCCGCGCGCTGGATGGAGCCGCGCTTGAGCAGGACTTCGAGGGCGCCAAGGCAAACAGCCGTTTCCGGGCAAACAGCCAGGCCCTCCTTCGACGCAGCCAATCGCATCCACTTGGGAATGTCCGCTTCCGGGGTAGCCAGGGCGAGGCCCCCGCTTTGGCGCACGGCGTCCAAGATCATGAAATCGCCGACGGCAGCCGGCACGCGGATGCCGCTGGCAATGGTGGCGGCATTTTCGAATTTGGCGGCGAATCGTTCGCCTTTGGCAAAGGCGTTGGCGATGGGGGCGCATCCATCGCTCTGACAGGAGATCATCTTAGGTTTGCGGGAGGTTTTGAGCCAGCCGATGGCCTCAAGTTCATTGAATGCCTTCCACATCCCAATGAGGCCGGTGCCGCCCCCGGTTGGATAGAGGATGACATCGGGCAATTCCCAGTCAAATTGCTCGGCCAGTTCGAGGCCCATGGTCTTTTTGCCTTCAATCCGATAGGGCTCTTTAAGGGTGGAAACGTCAAACCATCCTTTGACCTTTTTGCCTTCACCGACGATGCGTCCGCAATCGGTGATCAGGCCATTGACCAGGTAGGTCCTTGCGCCGGTGAGGTAGCACTCCTTCTTGTTGATGGCCGGTGTGTCCTCGGGCATGAACACCGAGGCTTGCATTCCCGCCCGCGCGCTATAAGCGGCCAGCGCGCCGCCCGCATTTCCCGCTGTGGGCACGGCCACTTGCTTAATGCCAAATTCGTTCGCCTTGGAAATCGCCAGGGCCATGCCGCGCGCTTTGAAACTGCCCGTCGGCAGACGGCTTTCGTCTTTGACGAAAAGGTTTTGGACCCCAAACTCAGCCGCCAGGCGTTTGGTTTCCAGCACCGGCGAGACGGTTTCTTCCAGCGAAATGATTTTTGCGGGATCAGCAATGGGCAACATCTCGAGGTAACGCCACAGCGTCCAGGGCCGGCCCGCCAGCTTCTCTTTGGGGAATGATTTTTTAAGCGCCGGCAGATCGTATTTGACCCAGAGTGGCCGCTGACAAGCGGCGCAAAGGTTGTGGACCTGGGCGGCATCATACCGCTGCCCGCAATGGGCGCATTCGAGATGGGTGACGTAATTCATGCGAAGGAGTCAAGCGGCCACGACGGACATCGTCAAGCTTTCGAGCGCGGGTCGTCTATGTGGGGCAGGGCCCATGACGAGGTCAGTTCCAAACCTTTGTAAGAGACGACCTAAGGAGTCTCTGATTCAAGATTGTCATCTGGCCGCCCTTTGGTTCACCCGGAAGTTGCTGATCGGAGACCTCGTTACGTCGTCTCCTACACTCAGGAATGGAGGCTCGTTGCTTCGACTCCGTCATTAGCCCCGCTATATGGGGTAAAGGCCTCCGTGCGCCCACGGGCGACAAACAGCGGAACGGGCTTAGATTGAATCATGGAGGTTTTACGAAAGAATGCAGTTCAGGCCGGCCTCATTGCCACCGGCATAGCCCTGATGCTGGGGCTGCAAGGCATCAGCGAGCAGGCATCCGCAGCGCCATCGGCGCAACCACTGCCGACCGGGCCGTCGCTTCCCGGATCCCACACACCCCCGCCGATGCCGATGAATCCGGCGGGGCCGACTCCGATGCCGCCGCAACCCGCCCTGCCGCCGCCATCGCAGCCACCGGCGCCGTCGCAAACCCCCGTGCTGCCGCCCATTGGACGTCCCCCGGCGCCCCCTTCTGCGCCCCCGATAAACCTGCCTCCGGTCATGCCGCTACAACCCAGTCCGCTCCGACCGCCGCGCTTGCCGGCCCCGCCAAATCTCCCTGCGCCCCCGAGCCTGCCGGCCCCGCCGCGCCTGCCGGCTCCGCCCAGAGCGCCAAATCCGCGGGGGTTACCAGGACCTGCTAACTCGCCTGGGAGCAGGACATTTCCTTGACGAGGAAAAGAGCGGACCGAAACTGACTGGAGTGAGCGTGGAACATATTCGGGCTCGGTTTCGTGGGTCGTTCCGGCCATTCGCGGTAGTCACGTCGAGCGGGGACAAGTATCTCTGCTCACCCGCCGTCCTTCTGCACATTCAGCCGCTTCATCTTGGAAACCAGCGTCGTGGGTTTGATTCGCAACAGCGCCGCCGCGCCGTCTTCGCCATAGATTTTCCAATTGGTGCGGCCCAAAGCAGCCAGGACGATCTCGCGCTCGCGCACTTCCAATTCGTCCAGTGACAGATCCTCCTCGCCATCATTGGCGGGGGAGTGGGCAAGGCTGTTTGCAGGACCATCCCGCGTGATGCGATGAGGCAAGTCGAAGTGGACCTTGCCGCCTTTTGCCAGGATAACAGCGCGTTCGATAACGTTTTGCAGTTCGCGCACGTTGCCGGGCCAATCGTAACTTTGCAACTCCTGCGCCTGAAGCTTGGTCAAGCGCGGGCGGGGAACGCCCAGGCGGCGGGCGGCTTGCCTGATGAAATGCTCGGCCAGCTCGGCGATGTCCTCGAGGCGCTCGCGCAAGGGCGGGGCTTCTATGGGAAAGACACTCAGCCGATAATACAGGTCGAGGCGGAACCGGCCCGCCTTGGCTTCGGCCAGCAGGTCCCGGTTGGTGGCGGCTATCAAGCGCACCTGGACCGTCCGCGTCCGCTCGTCTCCCACCCTTTCGAACTGGCCTTCCTGCAGGACGCGCAAGAGTTTGCTCTGCAAATCCAGCGGGATTTCACCCACCTCATCCAGGAACAGTGTCCCCTGATCGGCCAATTCAAATCGCCCTACCCGGTCTTTGATCGCGCCGGTAAACGAACCGCGCACATGGCCGAAGAACTCGCTCTCGAATAATTCCTTGGGAATCGAGGCGCAATTGACCCGCACCAGCGCATGGTCCTTGCGCGGGCTCAAGTCGTGAATGGCCCGCGCCACCAGCTCCTTGCCGGTGCCCGATTCCCCCAGGATCAGGACGTTGGCTTCAGTCGGCGCCACCGTGGCTATCTGGGCCAGGACTTTCTGCAGGGCGGGGCTGTGCCCGATGATGTTGCCGAACGTGGCGCGGAACTCGTCCTGGAGAAATTCATTCTCGAATTCGAGGTTCTTCTGTTTGGCGATGCAGCTTATGGCCACTACCCGGCCAACCGCTTCCCCGCTATCGTTGCGGTAGGGGGTGGATTTCACATTGATCCAATGCAGCCGCCCATCCTTGTGCTTCATCTCCAGCTCGAAACACCGGGGCTCGTCCGTCAGGGTTTTGCTGGCCTCGCAATCGCCCGGCTCGGGGTCGGCCCGCAACAGGCACGGCGTTTGGCCCAGCAATTCCTCAGGCGAATAACCCGTAATGTCGCTGACCAAGCGGTTGGCGTAAATAATCCGGCAATCCGCGTCGAGGATCATTACCCCTTCAGACAGGCTCTCGAGCGCTGTGCGGTAGAAGGCCTCCGTGCCGGAGGCGATTTCCGGCGCTGCGCCACTGGTCGATTGTGCTTCGGCAACTGAATTCATGGCAGCAACATGGCCCAAGAGAGGTTTTGGCGCAACGATGCATCGTTGCCGTCGCAACGTTTTAAAGTGACTACCACCCCAAACGTTTGTAGGAGACGACGTAAGGAGTCTCTGATCAAGATTGTCGGATGGCCACCTTTGGTTGACCCGGAAGTTACCGATCAGAGACTCCTTACGTCGTCTCCTGCACTCAGGAATGGCGGATCGTTGCTTCGACTCTGTCATTAGCCCCGAGTGGCAAAAGAGAGGGAATGAAATATGGCTTGCAACCGAGGTCAAAGCCGGTATGTTTTTGGCTCTTTTATAGCTAAACAGGACGCGTATGGCACGAATTTGCGAGTTAACCGGCAAACGCCCGATGAAGGGCAGCATCATCTGGCGCAGTGGCAAGTCGAAGAAGAGCGGCGGCATTGGAACGCATATTACAGCGATTACCAAGCGCCGATTTATGCCCAACCTCCAGCGCGTTAAGGCCATCATCAACGGGGAAGTGCGTTACGTTCGGGTTTCGACTTCAGCGCTCAAGAAGGGGCTCATCACCAAAGCCCCCCGGCGCACCTGGAAGAAGGAACAAGCGGCGGCCAAGAGTTAAGAGCGCCTCTCTGCAAGGCTACTCTCCAAAAAAGGGGAAGAGCCTTTTCAACTCGGTTTGGTCGGGCCGGCGGCCATACTCGCAAATCTCGAATGCTTCCGCGTACTTGATCGTCCCGGCCTTCGCTGGTCCGTAGAACTCAGCCAGAGTCGAGCGATAACGCTGGGCGAGGTTCTCATAACGCTTTTGGAACCCGGCGCGGACCTGCCGGTGCCGCTCTTGTTGCTTGGCCGGGTCGCTGGGAATCAGTTGCGCCGAGCCGTTGGCGCCGCCTTCATAAAACTGCGATTCCAGCGCATCCAAAGCGTCCAACCGCTTGTCGATCGCCTCGTCAATCCCCACTGCCACGTCCGGCTGGAACGGGTTGGGTTTCTGGAACGAGTCCGGAACATAAAGGAAAACCGGGTTGCGCTTGAGGTAAGGGACATCCGGGCAGAAAAACGGAACGGTGACCATGTAAGCGGAATCCTGGACCAGGACTGCTGTGTAGCGATGGTCGGGATGATAATCGTTTGGGCGCGGGCCAATGACGATATCGGCCTTCCACTCGCGAATAAGTCGTGTAATGGTGCGCCGGTTCTCAAGGGTCGGCAGCAATTCCCCGTCATGAATGTCCAGCACCTGGGAAGTCACTCCCAGAATTTCATCGGCCCGTTCGGCTTCAGCCTTGCGCCGCCGGGCCAGAGGGCCCCCCCCCTCGCGCCAATGGCCGATGTCGCCGTTCGTGACTGAGACCAATTTGACATGATGGCCGCGAGCGGCCCACATCGCCGCCACCCCACCCGCCCCGAGCTCGCAATCGTCCGGGTGCGCCCCGAAACAGATGACGCGCAACTTCCCATCATCTGGCGGCGCCGGAGCGGCGGAGACGGTGAACAAACTGAGCATGAAAAGGCAGGCGAAGGTCAGAGGCTTCATAAGCAAGCTGAGCATCGAGTTTGCCAGGAGCCTACAAAAGAATGCCTGAACTTGTAAAGCAAAAAGAAGGTTTGAAGTTGATACACGCGTCGCCTTTCGCATCATATTTCGGTGTAACATGATGAAACGAAACTTTCTCTGGATGGTTGCCGTCGTTGCGGGCTGCGCTGCCATGGCAACCGCAGCCGAACCCATACCCCTTACCCGCGTCCATGCCCACAACGACTATGAGCACAAGCGCCCGCTGTTTGATGCCCTCGATCACGGCTTTTGCAGCGTCGAGGCGGACATTTACCTTGTGGATGGCCGGCTCCTGGTGGCCCATCAACGCAATCAAGTTAAGCCGCAGCGAACGCTTGAGGCGCTCTACCTGGACCCGCTGCGCGAGCGGGTGAAGAAGAACGGCGGCCACGTTTATCCGAATGGCCCCGAGTTCACGCTACTGATCGATATCAAGGGCGATTGGAAGGTAATTTATCCCGTCTTGAGGCACGTGTTGATGGGCTATACCCAAATGCTGAGCCGGTTCCGTTTGGGCGCCAAAAGTCCCAATGCCATTACTGTCATCCTTACTGGGAATCGCTCGAAGGACATGTTCAATCGCGATCCCATCCGTTACGCCGCGCTGGACGGTGATCTGGCGGACCTGGACTCCGGCGCGCCGGTGAACCTAATCCCCTGGATTAGCAGCAACTGGTATAAGACCTTCAAGTGGCGCGGGGTTGGGCCGATACCTCCAGACGAGAAGCTCAAGCTGGAGCAGATCGTCACCCGGGCGCATCAGCAGGGGCGCAAGGTGCGGTTCTGGGGTGCGCCAGACACGCCGTTTTTCTGGCGTCAACTGCTCGACAGCGGCGTGGACCTGATTAATACCGATGACCTCGACGGAGCCCAGAAGTTCCTGCTCGAAGAGGCGCGCAATCAGGCGCAAAAATGAATCACTCCCCAAACTGCAGAATTCCAAACCTCTCTGGAGTGTGAAACGAGGGGGCGAGCGTAGGATTCCATGCCAAAGCGGCATTGTTGGCCTTGTCCATCCGGTAAAGGTTCAAGGCCCAGCGTGTGCCAGGAGTGGGTTTGACTTTGCTCAGCGCTGTTAAGGGAATGCGCACCTCGCAGCGCCAGAGCTTTCGTTCTTTGTCCACCGTCACTTTGGATTCGAAACCTGAGTTCCAGTTGAAATCCTTTTGGGGCAAGTTCACGATCATCAGGTCCAGGCGTTCATTGGTCGGAGCGACTTCGAATTCGGTGTAGTGGCGGATTTGATGCGGGTCTGAGCCGATAAAGGCCTCGACCACATCACGGTCCCACAGACTCTCGCCTGCTTGGTCGAGGTCAAAACGCTTGTGCTCAAACTGGGGCGGGTCGAAAAAAGTCAGCCTCGTGTAGGGGCAGTCGTAGGCGAGGTAAAGGGAAGATTCAGACCACAGGGCGCGCACAGCCGTGGACAACTCGGGTCGCGCGGCGGCATCGGCGGAGGACTGCTCGATGAGCGCGGGCCGAGCCATCTGCCACGGCCCATCGTCGGCGTGGCCAGTGAGGACAAAATCCCGGCTGATCCGCCCGGCTTGCAGGACGGGTTTGGGGACTGTTGATTCAGCAGCCATGTTCGAGGAAAACTGGCTCGTGCCCATGAGCAAACATAGTGTAAGGTGTGGTCGGATTTTGCACATTGATTCCGCGTGCACTGCCCGCAAGTCACTTTGCTATCAAGCCACGCACAGTGGCGCCCTAAAGCGGCAGAGGGCTGCCGCAGTCCAAAACGACGCGCTCTTCGGTTGCTGCGCCTCAGGCCTCCCAACCGGCTCGGTTCTGACGGCGAACGAAACGCTCGGCTTCAGGCAGGTTGGTGGAACGCATATTCGGGCCGTCCCAATCCATGCGCATGCCTTCGCCGACGCGCACCGCGATGCAGCCCAGCAGGATGATCTCCGTCAAATAAGCCGCGATATCGAAATTGGAATAGGAGGGTGTGCCCTCTTTCATCATGCGGAACCATTCCTCCATGTGACCAGGTGAGCGAGGGATGGTCTGCGGGACAGCTTTGCAGGCCTCGACCTGCTCGCCTTGGCGCAGCTCATCCTGGCCCTTGAGGGCGATTAAGAATCTTTCGCCGTAATCATCGGGTGAGAACAACTTGCCTTTGTCACCGATAATAAGGGCGCCGCTTTCGGGCGGGCTGCCCATGGTGGCGACGATTTCTTTGGTGGCATCTGCCGGTGGGCGCAAGGGGTGCAATGGGTCGCCTGGATTGCCGTCATACCACCAGAATTTGAGCGGAGGCAACCCCTCGCGTTCTGGGAACTCGAACCGGATGCGAGCAGTCTTTGGGAATGTTTCGGGGTACATTCGGGAAGCAACCTCGCATTCAACGACGTTGGGGTAGCCAAGCTTGAGGGCGCGGAAGGGCATGTTGACCGTATGGCAGGCCATGTCGCCCAAGGCGCCAGTCCCAAAATCGAACCAGCCGCGCCACTTGAACGGGTTATAAACATCCTGCTTGTAGGGCCGCTCGCGAGCGGGGCCGAGCCAAACGTTCCAATCCAAATTGGGCGGAACAGGATCTTGGCCCGGAGGCCGGTTGATGCCCTGGGGCCAAATGGGGCGGTTGGTCCAGACATGCAACTCGTGGGGGGTGCCGATAACGCCGGCTTGGACAACCTCGACGGCGCGGCGCAAGCCGCTCGAAGCGCTGCCCTGGTTGCCCATTTGGGTGGCCAGTTTCTTTTCATTAGCCAGCTTGCGCAGGGTGCGGGCCTCAAAAACCGTCTGGGTCAATGGTTT
The DNA here is from genome assembly GCA_035946615.1 of Verrucomicrobiia bacterium. NCBI lineage: Bacteria > Pseudomonadati > Verrucomicrobiota > Verrucomicrobiia > Verrucomicrobiia bacterium. The sequence continues at coordinate 32,486 of DASYZB010000084.1, read as the reverse complement.
TTGGCAGAAGCAATGTTTGCCCAGCTTCATGGCCAGCGAGGCGGCCATGCCGTGGTTGTGGTCGGGGATGGAGACGGTTACGGCATCGAAGCTGTTGGCCATTTCATCGAAAAGCTTTCGATAATCTTGAAATTGCTTGGCTTGCGGAAACTGCTTGGCCTTCGCGTCCAGGTTGTTGCGGTCCACATCGCACATGGCCACAATGGCCCCCCCGCAGCGGGAGGCATCGCTGCTGTCGCTGTCACCTTTTCCCCCTACGCCAATACAGGCGATCTGGATGCGGTCATTGGCCCCCAGGACGTTTCCCACGAAGGGAAAGGTAATGGCCGCCGCGCCGGCGGTCGCCGAAGTGCGCTTGATAAACTCACGCCGAGTCAGTGTCTTCATAATTGGATTGATATGGTCGTCTGACGCATTCTGGTGATGCTTTGTTCATCCCTTATAGAGAGTTAAAGGAATTTCTCAATCTGAATTTTTGTCCGGATCATTTTGACGTTCTATCGTCAGCATGTGCAACACTTGGATGGACCGCGGTATGATTCAGGACACCTGACCTCTGGCCCCTTATCAATGGTCCCGGAACCTGAGCTTCCCCTGAATGTGAGATCGAGGGGGTGTGCGTTGAAACGCACACTTCACAAACAGCCGTAAAAGGATTAAAAAGGGAGTCCAGCGACTGTCACAATTTGGTCGTGTTTGGTTGTGAAGTTTGGGGCTGGCGGCGTAAACCAGGCTCGTACAACCGGGAACTGGGGCCGCCAGCCCTCTCCTTGAAATTCGCTAATCGAACGCTAAAAAAAGGGTTCCCGTTATGGTCTGCGGTGTTCGAGCAGCCATTCGTAAAGAGCGGGGTTATTGTAAGTTTCGGTCCAAGCATCATGACCGGCCTCGGGGTACACCGTTAACTTCACATCCGGGATTCCGAACCGTTTGAGCAGGGTGACCATCCGCTCAGATTCTTCGAGCGGCACAGTCGGGTCTTTGCCTCCATGAAATGCCCAAATACCCAGGGTCTTAAGGGCTTTGGCTTCTTCGCCGTTGGCGAGCAGGACGTTGATCAATTCGCCTCCGCCGCAGATTGGGACGATGGCGGCGAACTTCTCCGGGTAAGCCAAACCTAGGTCCCACGTGCAGTAACCGCCCATGCTGAGGCCAGTTAAATAGATGCGGCTCGTATCTACAGCGTATTGATGCGTGATCGCGTCCAGGAGTCCGAGCAAAGGTTCTCTGGACCAAACCTGGTTCTCGGGGCACTGAGGAGAGAGGACGATGAACGGGAAATCCGGGTCTTGAGTGACACGCTTTGGAGGGCCATGAGCTGCGACCTTCCACACATCGGACCCGCGTTCGCCGGCGCCGTGAAGGAAAAAGATCAAAGGCCATCGTTTCCGTGCGGCATCTTTATAGCTCTTGGGCAAAAACAGCAGGTAATTGATTTTAAGGCGTTGGGTTTGCCGGAAGGTGAAAAGTTTGGCGGTTTGCATTGGGGGCGAGTTGGGATTAGTGGGTTGGCCGAGAGAGCACGCGGTGAAGGTGAGCAGACCTGCTATGGTAAGCAGGAGCTTGGGGTTTTTCATACATTCAGTATCACATCAGCTTCAATTTGGGCAGGTCTTGCGAATCCACCAGCCCCACAGGTTCGCACCGGGCGTTAACGACGATCAAGTCGTCAATATTGCGTTCGTTAAAAATCTTCAAAGCCTCCACCGCCAGCGCCTCCTGTCGAATGCAGACCGGGTTGGGGGTCATGACCTGTTTCAAAGGCTGGGTCAACAGGTGTCCATCCTCGGTCATGCGGCGGCGGAAATCCCCGTCGGTGAAGACGCCCACCAGTTTGCCGCGGGCGCCGACCACACTCAGGCTGCCGGACTTGGCCTGGGTCATCAACAGCAAGCCTTCATGCACGGTCGCGTGCTGGTCCGCCACAGCATTGCGCGGCCCGGTCCGCATGATCTCCTCCACCTTCACGAGCATTGCCCGGCCAATGGCGCCCGAAGGATGGAAGCGGGCAAAGTCCTGTTGCTTGAAACCGCGGGCCTGGAGGACAGCCATGGCGAGGGCATCGCCCATCACGAGCATAGCGGTTGTGCTGGCGGTTGGGGCAAGGTTGAAAGGGCAGGCCTCTTTGGGCACGCGCACGTTGAGGACCAGGTTGCTGTGCCGAGCCAGGGACGATTTGGGCGCGCCGGTCATGGCGATTATTTTAAGCGGAAAGCGCTTCAATGCCGGCAAGAGGTTGAGCAATTCCTCCGTTTCCCCCGAGTAGCTCAACACCAGAGCCACATCCCCATCGTTGAGAATCCCTAAATCCCCATGCAGCGCATCCACGCTATTTAACACCACGCTGGTCGAACCGGTGCTGGTGAGAGTAGCGGCTATCTTCTGACCGATATTGCCCGATTTGCCGATGCCGGCGACAACCACCTTGCCGCGAGCGCGGAGCGTTTCGACAATCAGGTCCACAGCCTCGCTAAACTCGCCGTCCAGTTGGGCGCGCACTGCCTTGAGCGCCGCCAACTCGATGTCAAAAACTTTCCGGGCCCTAATGAGATGGCGCATTGCTAGTCGCTGTTGGGATAGGAGCCGAGGACTTTTACAAAATTGCAGTGCTCACCCAGGTGCTGCAGGGCATTTTGCACTTTGTTCTGCTGGATGTGGCCGTCGCAATCAATAAAGAAGAAGTATTCCCAGGCCTTGCGTTTGCTGGGCCGCGACTCAATTTTTGTCATGTTAATCCGGTAGCGGCGGAAGGCCGCCAGGGCGCTGTGCAGGGCGCCCACCTTATCGGTGATGCTGATCATGATGCTCGTGCGGTCCCGGCCAGTCGGGGGACCGCATAGGCGCCCAAGGACCAGGAACCGCGTGGCATTGGCCGCGTTGTCCTGTATGTCATATTCCAATACGCCCAAATGATACTTCTCCGCTGCGAGGAGGCCGGCGATGGCGGCAGTGCCTTTCTCATGGACGGCCAATTCAGCCGAACGCGCGTTCGAGGAGGTCTCGATAATCTCGACTCGCGGGAGGTTGTTCTGAAGCCAGACGCGGCATTGACCCAGCGACTGCGGATGGCCAAAGAGCTTGCGAAGCTGGGACCTGGGCCAGTTGCTCAGGAGACAATGCTGCACCGGCAGGATAATCTGAGCGACAATTTTCAAATCGCTGTCCACAAACATATCCAGTGTGTGGGTCACCACGCCTTCCGTCGAGTTCTCGACTGGCACAACACCGTATTCCGCGCGTTTCTTGCTCACCTCGGTGAACACATCGGCGATGGTCTTTTGCGACGAGTAGCGCAAGCTCGACCCAAATCGCCGGATGGCTGCCTGGTGGGTGAAAGTGGCCTCGGGCCCCAGGTAAGCCACCTTCATGGACTTTTCAAGAGAGAGTGCGCTGGACATGATCTCGCGATAAACCGCCCCGAGCGACTCGTTGGTCATCGGACCGCCGTTCAGCCGGCAAATGCGCTTGAGCACCGCCTGCTCCCGGTGTGGCACATAGATTTCCTCGCCCGCCTTGAGTTTGATTTCCCCTATGCTCAGGACGTGCCGGGTGCGCTCGTTCAGGAGCTTGATGATATGGGCGTCGAGTTTATCGATGGCCTTGCGATGTTCGGGGATATTCACGAGGGCGATTGTTCCGGCGAGGCGCCAGCAGGTGGGGGGGTGGCAGCGTTCGGCCCTTGGAGATGTTCGGCCTCCGGTTGCGTGGCGGGCAAGGAGAGCTGCTCGGGCGGCGCGGTCGCCAGACCGGGGTCCACCGTGGCCAGGCTCTCGGGCTTGGTAATGGGGATGCGGCGCAACTCGTCGGCGGCCGGCAGGTCTTCCAGGTTCCGCATCCCGAAGTACTCCAGGAATTGAGAAGTCGTGCCGTAAGTCATGGGCCGGCCGACCACCTCGGCGCGCCCCAGTTGCTCGATGAGCCCGCGTTCCAGAAGGGTTTGCATGACACCATCCACTGCCACTCCGCGGACTTGTTCGATTTCGGCGCGGGTCAAGGGTTGGCGATAGGCAATAATGGCCAGGGTTTCCAGCGCCGGCTGAGAAAGACGCGGCGGACGGGCCCGGTGTCCCACGAGCGCCTTGAGCCACGGCGCGTAATCCGGTTGAGTAACGAATTGCCACGAGCCGGCCACGCAGACAAGGCGGTAAGAACGATTCGCCCCCTCGTGTTCCCGCGCCAGTTCTTCAAGGGCGCCAGTCAGTTGCTCTTCCTTGACCTTTTTTAACCCGCGCACGGTGTCGTTTCCTTCGGCGTGTTCCACCGCTGCGGCAAAGATATCCCGCAGCTCCTTAATGCTGAGCGGTTTTTGGGCCGAAAAAAGGATGGCTTCCAAAATGAATTTGAGTTCCATGCTAAGCGGGATGGTGGGCGGGGACCAAGGTCCCAGGGGTGGTGGTTGGGTCTAGCGGAGGCGCTTCGACCCGGCAGATTTCAATCTCGCCGAAGGGTTCCAGTTGAGTGGCGGCCAGTTGTTTGAGCCTGATCAATTCGAGCAGGGCCAGGAATATCACCACCACTTCGGCCCGGCTTGCGACGTTGGCAAACAATTCCGAGAACCTCAGGCGCCCACGTTCGGCTATGGCGCGAAGGAGGGATTCGATCTTTTCGCTGACCGACCATTTATCTTCGAAAATATCGCGCTGCTCAGGGCGCTGGGCCAGGCGTTGCAGGACCGCGTTGACGGCATTGAGCAGGTCAAAAATGGAGGCATCTGCCCGGCGAGGCTCGTGGGAGTCAAATTCCAATTTGACCGGGGCGCGCGGGAATACCTGCTCCTGCCGGTCTTCCAGCACAGCAAGCTGGGCGGCAGCGTCCTTGAACTTTTTGTATTCCACGAGTTGGCGGATGAGTTCCCAGCGCGGGTCCTGGCCTTCATCCTCGCCTTCGGTCTGCACCTGTTGATCGACAGGCAGGAGTTCGCGGCTTTTGATATACATGAGCGTGGCCGCCATAACGAGGAACTCGCCTGCGATTTCCAGGTCCAGCAGGCGCATGGTCTCGATGTACTGGATAAATTGCGTGGCCAGACTGGTCAGGTTGACCTCGTAAATGTCCACTTCCTCCTTTTTGATCAAGTACAGGAGCAAGTCGAGCGGCCCTTCAAAAACGTCGAATTTTACTTTGTAATCTGCCATCGCAACCCGTGGCTTGTCTGGCCCGGGTCAAGCGGGATGTTAGGGACGGCGCTGGTGTTTTGCAACGCCGGAACGAATCCGAAGCGCTTCTGCTTAAAGGCAAACCAGTGGTGTGCCTCGGGGCGTGCGCAGGACGACTGTGCCGGCAATCTTATCGTGCCAGCCCTGCTTTTCGTGGTCCCACGCAATCCATAAGAACCCCAGGAACAGCACAAAAATCGAGAATGCCGCCGCCAGACCACGCACAAGCGCGACAAGGAAAGTCACCGGTTGGCCGTCGGTTCGCACCACCTTGAGTCCCAGAACAATTCCCCCGATGGTAGTTCCCTTCCAGGCCCACATCCCAGAGAAATAGGCCAAAGCAACCAGCGGCGCGAACGGTTGGACCACGGCCCCCAGAATGCAGACGAGAACCACGTCCAGGAACCCGGCGCCCATGCGCTCCCAAAAACCGGCGCGCGGATAGGCAAGGACCTCCGGCATCACGGGTGGTTGGGCCGGGATAGTAGCCGAAGAGCTCTGCCCCTCGGGGGCCGCCATAGCGGCGGCGGACGCGCCCGTTGGTGAGGCAAATGTGGCCGCTGCTGGAACAAACTCTTCAACGGGCATTTGCGGAGGCGCGGGTCTTTCCGGCATCTCCCGGCGCATGCCGCCAAAGGCAGCGGTCACCGCGGCCCCTAACCCCCAGATGCTGGTAACTCCCAGAACCAGCAACCCCAGCACAGGCACCATGTAAAGCAAGGTGACAACAACCCAGCCCACCAGCAACGCCGCCAGCGGCTTCTGCAGACCCCCGCCTCCAAACAGCCGCCCAATTCTAAAGCCAAGCCATTCGAGCAACCCCACTTTGCCGACAATTGCGCCCAGAAATAAGGCCACCAAAACGAACGGGACCACTATCGTTCCAATGACGGTGACTATTAATATCAACAGGACCAAGGGCAGCAGGAGTTTGGTCAGCAAACCCATCAGGAAGGTGGTCGCTGGCCGCCGGTTCAGTTCGTTCACACAGGACTGCACAGCCCCCGGAAACACCGCCGCGAGAAAGAGATAGAACAGCAGGAAAATCGCCGCCACAACCCAAACCCAACCGACTTGGGGCGCAAGGGGCCTTAACATGAGCGCGCAATGAATGACCCAATTCTTCAGCCATTGGATTTTGGGCAATTTCACACCGGCCAGCTCCACTTCCTGGGCCTGCCCTTTGATCGAGCCACCCTCGGTGACATCAATTTTGCCCCCCACCGCCACGGCATCGCCTTTAATCAACCCGCCTTTTCCCATTTTGATGTTGCCCATGACGGCCACGACTTGCTCGCCTACCTCCCCATCCACATACGCGTTGCCGCCAATCACCGTCACCGCGCTACGCACTTTGCCGTGAATGGTGGCTGAGCCGCCAACCACAACGACCACCTCAGCGGACTCGCCCGCCTTCAGTTCCACATCGTGCCCGATCGACACCAATGCGTCACGATTGACACCACGAGCTTCCAACCCGCTCGCGGAACTCTCACTGGCCTGCGCTGTACTGTTTGACCCAGCCTCTGCCGGCTCGGCTTGCGCGCCGGTGTTGTTGGTGCCGCCGGTTTGGAAGTCATCGTTGGACTGCGCCATCAGAGGCGCCTGAATAAAGCCAAAAGCTATCAAGGCTGCGAGCAGCCCGGCTAGGCGCGAGTTTAAAAAAGAGCTTTTTGTAATCATAAAACTGTATCTTCCTAACGCCGCGCAAACGCTAACCTTACGCAGAGCGACCCCAAACCCATGCACATGGCCCAAGCCAGAGCCAAAGCGGCAAAACAGCCAAGGAGCACGCCGTTGCCAAGATGTTTCAGCAAGACAACAACCGCACTGAGAAGCGACCCGATGACATTCAAGATGGCCGCGGCGCTCGAGAGCCACAGCGAGACCTGGTGCGTGCCCGTGGCGATCGCCTGATATTGATCCAGCCGCCACAACTCAAAACAAAGCCCCCCGAACAACAGGAGCATGGCGCTCAACGCGGCGATGCGCGGTATCAGAGGCCACATCGACCAGGACCGCCGATACCATGGCGCCTGTGCTCGCCGTTCAATGGCAGCCATCACTTGCGCGCGCAAAGAACGGGGCGCCAGCAGCGCCGGCAAGGCCTTTAATTGCCGGTCGGTCGCGGCTTCCAATTTGTTTTGATAATCCAACACGTCTTACTCCAGGTTTTCGAGTCTCATCCGGTCAATCCCATGTCCTGGCAAATCTCAGCCATTTGCGGACTCAAGGCATTCCGCAGCGCTTCGCGCCCGCGGAAAATGTCTGTTTTCACCTTGCCAAGAGAGACCTTTAGTTTGGTGGCGATTTCTTCGTATTTCATGCCTTCGAGATGATAAAGCACCAGCGGGACGCGCTGCGCAACGGGCAGCTTCTGCAGGGCTTGTTCGACCAGTCGATGCCGATCCGCGTCTGCCAATTCCTCTTGGAGGCTTCCCGGCGCCGCAAACTCCATCTCGATGGGTTCAGCCTCCTCATTGGGGGTTGCAAAGAGTTCGGAGAAAAAGCGCCACCGGGCGCGGTAGCGCGAGAGATGATTGAGGCTCAAGTTGCGGGCCACGGTCTTGAGCCAGCCCGCCGCCGTTGGGCTGGTGTGCAACTCATCAAAATGCTCGTAAGCGCGCAGAAAAGCCTCCTGGGAGATATCCTGGGCGTCGGTGCTATTGGCGAGCAAACGCATAGCGGTACTAAAGACCATATCCTGGTGCTTGAGCATGAACGCCTCGAATGATTGTGCGTCTGGCATGGGTTCGCCGCACCGGTTCGAGGGCTATCCTACCCTCGAGGCACTGTTGAAAGCAAAACTCTTGCATACAGATTTGGAAGCTTGCGGCGCATGGGTTTATGGGATGTGATGCGCCAATCCCATGTTGAACATGGCCCCGTGCTGCACCATTGAAATCGTTTTCATATTGCTGCCGTTCCGATTTCATTACCCGGCAAAAGGGCCTTTTGTTTCAGGCTTTTCAAGCCGGTGTTGGTGCGCGCGCCGGCTTTGGACTGCGCCAGTCCTCTAAAGTCCTCTGGCGCTCAGGAGTTTGGACATTTAGCAGGCGCCATTTGCCTTCCTTTGTCGGAAACTTCGTCGGTTGGTTTGGTCAAGCCCAGGACCGAATGCTCGCTCACCACAAGCTCAAAGTTTACGAGAAGGCGGTTCTACCGCTCCGAATCTGGCGGAGGGCGGCGCGGCGGAGGCCTTGGGCGATCCACTTCCGGCTTGAATTCGACGATGTCGGCCCGCACATCGATCCTGGGGATTCCAAACAGTATATAATAACTGCTGGTCTGCTCGATGATGAGGTGGGCCACCGTTTGAGGGTCCCCTTCGCTCATCTGGGCCGCCCCGTAAAGCCGGCTCATCGCTTTGGTTAATGTCGCCGGATAAATCGTGATAAACCCCAGGAGGCTGAACCCTTTGCTGTGCCCCATCACGTTCGTCTTAATCAGCGCAAAATTGCCCTCCTCCAACTCGACCGCCGTCTGCTCATGCACCTGCAAGGGCGGCGCTCCGCCCCCGGACCCGCCCATCAAAGAACTCAAAGGCGCCAGAGCAGCGCACCCGGTCAACAGCAAACACGCAGCGAGCATCAGAAACCTCAGAGCCTTGAGGCGATTGCTAAGCGCCCGCCAAAGTCCACCGGGACCGCAAAGAATGGCAGAACCCCTCGTTTTCTTTGCGTGCTTTGCGTTCTCTTGCGGTAAGATTAAGCGCTTGGCCTCCGCCCCATTCCCTAACCAGCTTCTTGAAATCATGGCGGTTCCTTTTTTTCAACGTTCGGTGACAATTTCCGGACGCGTCGTCTCGATGACTGCCAGCAGTTCCTTTTGCTCCATGTTCGGAATCTTGAACTTGTCCAGCGTCTCCTTCAAATCCCCCATTGCCGCGTCGAACTCCGGGTTGCTGATGTGGAGGTTGGCATGAGCCGCGCCCATCTCCATGCCGGTGTAATGCGCCGGCCCCCCGGTCGCCAGCACCAGGAACTGCACCATGTGTTTCTTCAGTATTGCCTCATGCTGCGGTGTGGGATTCCACGTCTCGGACCGATTCCTGTGAAACGACAATCCCCCCCGCACCACGCCATTGCGGTCCCAGTTCACACGGGGATCCTGGATGACGCGCGGCAGAAAATCCGCAACCACGTTTGATATGCCCGCCTCGCCGCCCAGCCTCGCAAAAAGCGTCAGCTTCCCGGTTGCCTGCGCCGCCACGTTGGTCTGACCGTCCGTCCCCTGGGCGTTGGGCGCCGCCGGTTTGGCCTTCTTGACCCCAGCCTCCCCGGCCCCTTCTCCGGACCCGGATAGCTGCTGCGCCTTGGCCATCTCCTGCGCCGCGCGTTGATCGGCTTCCTTGCTGCCGGATGTAAAGTAGCCTGCCTGCTGCGTTTCCGCCTTTCGCGTGCTGCAGCCGATAATCCCGGCTATCGCCGCGCACAGCAACAGCGTTGCTGACCGGCAGCTCGCGTTCTTGGCTATCCATCTTTTCATAAACTCCTCCCTCATTGCGTCTCAATCGGCGAAGCCGTTATGTCCGGCGGCTCGAACTGCATCCCTCCCAGCACCTGCTCCCCGTTTTCCAGCCGCGGCAGGTATGCCCGCACGAATGCATTGCGCAACACATTGCCTATCGTCGCCAAAATGTCCGCGCTCGTTGTCCCCGAAGCCTCCCCTGTAAATGGAATTAGCGTCGCAAACTGGTTCCGCTGCTGGTTCTTGAATACCGTCGTCGTCGCCCCAATGAGCGCCTGCCAAAAAAATTGCAGCGCGCTATCTTCCTTGATGTCTTGGCTCAGGCTGAAAAACTTCAGGTCCCGGAACAGCGGCTTGATATACCCGCTGATTTGGCCCTCGTTCGAATCGGTCTGCACCACCAGGTCCAGCCAGCCGCGTTTGAAATCGAACTTCCCGTAAGTCAATGCCAGTTCGTTCAGCCGCGTCACATCCAGCCCTAAAAGCTGCAGCGCCATGTGAAAGGTCGGGTGATACGAAAAGGGATCCAAGGTCATCCGGTACTGCAGCTTGGCCTGGTCCATCGCCAGCGCGCTCGCCTGCACCGTCGCCGGCAGCGGCGTCGTCTCCCCTCGGATATTCGACAGGTTATCTATCGAGGCCTCCACATGCGACAGATACACATCCACTGGCTTGGCCCCCAGATAGGAACGGAAATGCACCGACCCTTCCCGCACCACCGCCCTGTTAATCTGGAACGGGAACAAATCCCGTATCATCTCCAGCCATGGCCCCCCGGTCCCGCTCTGCGACGCCCCCTCGCTCGGGGAATCCACAAAGTTCAACTCCGGCTCGTTCATCACGAATTCCCCCACAATCCTCCCATGCACCAACCCCTTCCATTGAATCGCAAACTCAACGCTCTTGGCCGATACAAACGGCACCGGCACGTCCCCGGTCGTCTTGCTTAACCTCACTTCCTCAATCGAGTAAGCACCCCGAATCAGATGAATCCGCACCGGCCCAATCGTCCCCGAGTAAAGCGGGTTCCGGTCCAGCGTCCGGTTCACGTAATCCCGCACCGCCCAGGGCAGGATGGCCCGGCCTACGCCCAAGATGACGGCAAGCCCGCCCGCCACCAACAGCAGAGCCATCCAGCGTCTGCGCTTCTTGCGCCCCGCCGCCTCCCTGACCCCATGCTCCCCGCCCGGCCCTTTGCCCTTCCCGGGCGCTTTCGTTGGTTCTTCCCTTTCCTTCATCCCTTCGGGTCGGCTCGGAAAAACGTTTCCTCCCCACAGACCCGCTCGGCTTAACCTATTGGCCCCCAGTCACCCGTCAACGGGGTCCAATACCACCAGAAAGCCGTTGAATCGCCGACTTGATCGCCTCCGACTCCGGCTCGCGCGCCTGCGCGGCGGCCAATTCCTTCAACGCCTCGCGCTCTCGCCCCGCGCCGCTCAAGGCCGTAGCCAGGCCGACACGCAGGGGCACCCACTGCGGCAAAAGCCGGCGCGCAGCTTCGAACTGCTCGATGGCCGTCTTGTAATCGCCCCGCAGCAGGCGCAGCCGTGCATAATTGAATGGCAAGTACCAGTCATCCGGGAATTGCTCGATAGCCGCGCGATAAACATCCGAGGCCGCCTCGACATCGTCCCATGTAACATTGCCAAAACGCAAGGCCAGTTGCTCTTCCGCCGCTTTTTGCCGCCGGTCATGTCCCAACTGCGCCGTAAAGGGCGCCAGGGCTGTGGTTCTAAGCATCTGCACGGCTATCTGCCCCTCATTGACTCGGGTGAAGGCAAGCTGCGCCGCGCATTCATCCCGGGAAAGGAGGCCCTCCACTGGCCTTCCAACGCGCGCGCCCAGCGCGCTGGAAACCGCAGGCGCCAGCGTCTTGGCCAGGAGATAATCCCCTTCAAAGCTCGGATGCACATGGTCGTTAAAGAACGCCCCACCCGGCACGCGCGGTTCGACCTTTTCCGCCTCAGCCAGAGCTGCCTCAGCATCCACCAGCCGCACGGCCTCCGCGCCGAAATGCTCAGCCGTTTGCCGGATGATGTTGTTCAGGCGCGAATCGGTCCGGAATTGCAATGCGTCCCAATCCCGCGCCTGGATAAACTCCTGGCGGGCTTTATCAAACTGGCCAAGTGCCAGGCAGGTTTCAGCGAGCCGGAAATGCAGGTCGGCGAAGTCATCGTCAATCGCTGCTGCCGCAGAAAGATGCACGAGCGCCTCCGAATATTCCCCCTGGCCCTGGGCCTCCTGCCCCGCCTCATAATCGCTTTGCCATTTGGACAGCGCGGTTTCACCTGCTGAGGACTCTGTAACATGCGCTCCAACCCTAGCCTGCCCGGAAGTCTCCCTCTCCCCTTCCGAAGGGGAGAGCGCTGGGGAGAGGTGCCCCTTTGTGTGTCCCACTAGGCCGCGCCGATTCAGCGACCCAAACGGCGGGCAATCCTTCAGATTCACCGGCACAGTCATCAGTGCCACTCTGGCCCCGCCCTGTTTGGCGGCTGCGCAAATGTCCCGCAAGTTGGCCCGAAAATTCTCATAAACAGCCTCGCGCCGCGGGTCATTAGCCGCAACCCGGTGAGCCAGGAAAAAACTCTCATCCTGCTCATCCGACCCCGCCCCTTCGGGTTGCAAACGAAGCCACAGCGGCTCGAGGAGCTGTCCCAGCCGGCTGGCTCGTACCCGCTGCATCAGGCGCAACAGATGCAGGCAACCCGTTAAGCGCCCGCTGTGCGGGCCGGGCGCGTAGAGCCCCACCGCTTCGTTGTTCCCCATGTAAATCACCAGGCAATCCGGCTTGAACCGCAGGCAATCCCGCGCTACTGGCAAAAGAATGTGCGAGTTGACCCCCGGCATGGCCGCGTTAATGACTTCGATGCGGTGTTGGGGAAATTGCCGGCGCAACATGCGCTCCAATATGCGCCCGAAATTGTAAGCCGGGTCCGGTGTGCCCGCCGCCGCCGACTCCCCCAGGATTACAATCCGCGCTGTTCCAGGCGGTTTGTTGATGGAAACTGAAAAGGGGTTGGGCCGCAAATTGGTTTTGCGTGAATAGAATTGCCAGAGAAATTTGTCGTTCTGGATGAAGACGCCATCCTTCTTTTGCAGGAGGCAAAAGCCCGTGGGGTAGCCGTAACCTGCCAGGCGCAAAAGGCCCTCGGTGGCGCCCAGCAGCAAGACAGGTAATAAAATAGCCAGGGCCAGCCGGCCCAGCCACAGCCGCCATCCTTTGAGCCGGGCGTACGCAGAGCGGGCCTCAAGGGTCAGCGCCCCTCCGGCAACAGGCCTGCTGCGCGGAGCAGCCGACCCTGCCTGGCCGGAGTGGGTCTTCCGGTTGTGCTTGCGCATTTGAGGGCTGAGTGCCCAAAGGTTAAACCGCAAGGACCGGCATTATCAATCAAATAATTAACCTGGGCTCAACGACATCAACGGTTCAAATACTTCACCACTGCCTCGGTGCGGGAATGGACGTGGAGTTTATCGTAAATGCTGCGGATATAGCTGTGGAGCGTGCCGGAGCTGATGCCCAGGTTATCAACGATTTCTTTGTAACGGAACCCCTTCGAGAGCTGGTTCAGCACCTCGGCCTCGCGGGGCGTCAGCCGTTGCAACTCGGAAGCACGCTCGGGCGATTGTCGGAAATGCTGGACCACACGCCGGGCGATCTGCGGCGTCATAGGCGAACCGCCTTCATGGGCCTCCTTGATGGCGGCCAGGAGTTTCGCCGGAGGGGTGCGCTTGAGCAGATAGCCGCTGGCTCCGGCCATGAGCGATTTAAAGAGCCGGTTGCTGTCCTCATACACTGTCAGCATCACAAACTGCGATTTCGGCAATTTGGCCTTCAAATGGCGCACGCATTCCACTCCGTCCATGCCAGGCAGATTGATATCCATCAGAACAACATCCGGCTGGAATTGAGGCAGATTGGCCAAAGCAGACTCGGCATCCCCATAAGACGCCAGCAGGCGAAAGGAAGCACTCCCTCCAATCCGGTGAGTGAGGTTGGCTCGAATTTCCTCATCATCTTCGACAATGGCAACTTGAATCGGCATGGAGTCAGTCTGGGCGATCACGCGGGCATCTTAGGAGGCTTTGGCTATCTGGGCCAACCGTAGGAACATACGAGGGAGCAGACAAGGTCCGCCACAGCGCGCGTTGAATACGAGCCTTAAGACCTTTCACACCCTTCCCTCTTCGGCAGTTGGAGCGCGATTCTGACTTCCGTGCCATTTCCAGGCGCGCTCCTAACTTCGATGGTGCCGCCCAGACCCCCCATCCTCCGGCGCATATTATGCAGGCCATTGCCCCTCCGGCCATTGTTTGAGGGCCCGGGGGAGAACCCTTGTCCATTGTCCTTTATCGCAACTGCGAGGGTCGAGCCGTTCACCGAGACCTGCACCCAAACCTGCGAAGCCGCTGCATGTTTCAACACATTATGGAAGGCCTCCTTCACAATGAGAAACAAATCGTGCCGGACTTCAGCCGGCAACACACACTCAGGCAAGGCCCCGGGCATCTCGAGTCGGCAACTTATCGGGGCTTCTTCGAAAAACTCATCGGCATAATGGCTGATATACTCGATAAGCCCTTCGAGGGTGTCATTCTCGGGGTTCACGGCCCATACGATCTCGTCGAGCGCCTGAACGGTGTCGCGCGCTGAGGTAACAATTTTGGCTACATGTACCCCGACATCCTCCTGGCTCGCCAGTCCTTCCTCGGCGCGTTCGCCTAGCATCATGATCCGGGTGAGGCTCGAACCCAGGTCATCATGGATGTCCTTGGCGATGCGCCCGCGCTCGCGTTCAATTGCGTTGCGTTGTTCCAGCAGCGCCATACGCCGCTGCATCTTTCTTCGGGTGATGTAGCGGACGGCGGCACCGGCCCCGCCAATAACCACCATGACCACCATGCCACGCCACCAGAGGGTCTGCCATACATGCGGGCGTACCACCACGGCCAGTGCCGCCCCGGCATCATTCCAAATCCCGTCCTTGTTGCAGGCAATCACGCGGAAAATGTAATCACCCGGATAGACATTGTTGTAATGGGCCATTCGCCGCGCGCCCGCTTCAATCCAGTCCGTATCAACCCCATCGAGCTTGTACTTGAACCGTGTGCTCTCAGGGGATTGGAAATCCAGAGCCGTGTAACGAAATTCCAGCTCCCCGCGGCCCGGGGGAACCACTACCGGGTCAGGCTGGACCGCCGGACTTGACAAGGTTTTCGTGGGGTTTGGAGGGTAAGATAGCCGTCGTGGTGCTTTTGCCTTTTGTTGGACCACCTTTCTATCCGCCAGAACTTGCTCGATAAAGACAGGTGGCGGAACGAGGTTGATTTTGATGCTGGCTGGATCAACTGAAGCAACTCCTTTGCTGGTAGCGAACCAGAGCCGGCCATCGTGAGCAGCCCAAGCGCCCGGTTTGGCTATGCCGCTGCATTGGGTGCTTTCCAACCCGTCGGCTTTGCCGTAGGCAACGCTGGAAATAGTCTCCAAGGCGCCGGAATCCAGAGCGCTTAAATCCGCCTTGCGCACCCGGAAAATACCTTTTGAGCAGCTCATCCAAAGCCAGCCGTGGCCATCGTCCAGGATTTCAAAAATCTCGTCACTAAAGAGTCCCTGGCTAGTGGTATAGGCCTTGAACGCGCCAGATTTGTAGCGGTTCAGTCCGCCGTCGGCAGTCCCAATCCAAAGGGAGCCGCCACTATCATCGAGCAGCGCGGTCACTTCGTTATTGCTGAGCCCGTCGCGTTTGGTGAACCCAATCCAGTGGTCCTGCTGGCGCTCAAACAAGCCGCTCTCGGTGCCGACCCAGAGGGCGCCGTTGGTATCCTGGCAAATCGCCCGCACAACCTTGCCTGCCAGGTTCGTCTCAGTGATGAACCCGCCGTCCTTCAACCAGCACAGCCCCTGGCTGGTCCCGACCCAAAGTCTGCCCGAACGGTCCTCATAGATCACCCGCACAGAAGCTGGGAGCAACCCTTCTTTCATGTCATAATGTCTGAAGACCCCGTTCTGAAGCCGCGCTAGGCCACCGTCAAAATCCTCTCCAACCCACAAACTACCGTCCCGGCTTTCGCATAAAGACAAAATCAATTCCTGCGAAAAGACGTTTGTTGCGGTATAAGATGTGACCTTTTCATCTTTTAAACGGTCCAGGCCACCACCCCAAGTCCCCAGCCACACCGCCCCGGCGCGGTCTTCGAGCACCGACATGACATTGTTATGCGTCAACCCCTGGCGCTGGGTGTAGGTGACAAATCGCTGGGGCGTCAGGCGCACCAATCCCTCGTGCGAACCGACCCAGAGATTCCCCTGGCTGTCCTCGAACAACGCATTGACCTTATCAAAGGGCGCTCCTTCGTTGTTAAGCTGTGGGAAAAAGCGGCCTTCATGGAAACGGTTCAAACCGCTATAAGTGCCGACCCAGAGGTTGCCCTCATGATCCTCGCAAATGGCACTGACGAACGTATCGGACAGTCCATAACGCGTATTGTAAGCGTAAAATGATTTCCAATATCCGTTGTACCAGAGCATGCCGTTGTTGGAGCCGATCCAAATCCGCCCGCCGCGGTCCTGGCAAATGGCGCGGGCCGAATCGTTGGGCAGGCCGTTGGGCATGGGGAACGAGTCCATTCGCCCGCCTCGCAAGCGATTGAGGCCTGCGCCGGTGGCAATCCACAGGTTGCCGTCGCGGTCCTCGTTGATAGCGCGGACAATGTTGGATAAGAGGCCCTGCCTGGTGGTATAGTTGATAAATCGGCCATCCCTGTAACAACTCATTCCTGTGGTTGTGCCAATCCAGAGCGCCCCATCGCGTGCTCGGTAAATGACGCGCAAATCGTCTCCGGCCAGTCCGTTGGTGGTGGTAAACCTTGAGAAAACGCCCGCATCATACCTGAGCAAGCCAAAGCCCTCGGCCCCGATCCAAAGCGCGTTTTGGGAATCGGCGCACAACGCGGTAATTGACGGGCTCTTTGGTCCCAACGGGCCAAGGTTCAGCGGCGTAAACTCCACACCATCAAAGCGCGCCAAGCCCGCCTGGGTGCCAATCCAAAGATAGCCATCGCGGGTCTGGGCGATGGCCTGAACGTTATTATGGGGGAGGCCCTCGTCAGTTTGCCAGAGGCGTGAGCCGTACTGGAAAGTCTGGTGGTCCAAGCTTGACCAATCCAGCCATTCGCTGGCTTTGCTGATTTGGCGGCGGTGATTGAGCACCGTTGGGTCATTCACATCCACCGCGAACACCTCGAGATTCCCATCTTCATTCTGGCCCACCCCACAATAGGGCTGGGCCCGCTGACCCAACCCGGACCAGGCGGACCATTGGTCCGAGCCATCGACAAGCGTCTCCCAACGATGCATGAGCATATTATCTCCGGTATCGACCCCCATGACATCCAGGCGCAAGTCGGCGCTTTGCCCCACGGCCAGGCCATCTTTAAAGTTGCCGCCAAAGTCCACCCAATCCGACCAGCGCGCGCTGGCGTTCGGCGCCCTCTGGGTGATTCGTTGCACGGCCCGGCTGTTGCGGTTTACGGCGAAGATTTCCAAAATCCCACGCGCATTCCGGCCTGCGGCGATGCCCGGTAAGACGGAGCCGCCCAGGCTCGCCCATGGCGCCCAATCGCTGTCGCTGTTGGTCTGGCGCTGCCAGCAATGAACCAATTCATGGGTGCCGCGTTCAACTCCGAACAGTTCAAGGCGGCCATCGAGGTTTGGGGTTGCTACCAGGCCCGGCTCGATGTGTCCTCCGAGGTTGGCCCAGGCGGACCAACTTCCCTCCTGGGTTTGCCACAAATGTTTGACGCCGCTCCCTTGAACATCCGGCGCGAAAACCTCCAACCTCCCGTCCAGGTCATGGGTGGCGGCAATCGGCGCGCCGACAGGCCCGCCAAGATCCTTCCAGGTGGTCCAGTCGCGGCTGTTAGGCATGGTTTGGGTGATTTGCCTAAGGGTGTGACGAATTCGCTCAACGGCAAAAACCTCTAATTGGCCATTGCGGTTGGTGGCGACGGCGAGGCCCGGCAAAAACGGCCCGCCCAGACTCAACCAGAAAGACCAGTCGCCGTTGGAAGCCCGTTGCCAGCGATGGCGCAATTGACCATCCGGCCCGACACTAAAGACCTCGAGATACCCGTCTGCATTTCTCCCGACGACCGGCTGGGCGGTGCGAGGGTCCGCGGCAGCGCGGCTGGCGAGGCCCAGCAGCAACAAAAGGAGGAAAACCTGCCGACTCATCAGCATCACAGGCTACAGAGGAGGCCGGCTCATGCCAAGTGTTTACCCATATAAACATATGATTATGCCCTTCGACAGCTTCTGCCATCCTGTGCGCGAAAAGTGCCTCAACTTTAATTAAAGCTCATGCGTAAAAGTCCCATCTTCGGTGCAGCGTTTGCATGCCTCGCGCTGCTGGCCGCCCAGAGCGGCCAGGCTCAACCTTATCAGAACGCCGTTCAGGCGCTCAATCCTGCGGGCTATTGGCCCCTCAACGAAACCGTCCAGCCCCCAGCCCCCCTCAACATTATAGCGACCAACATGGGCTCGCTGGGCCCCGCCGGTAATGGTTACTACGGCGCTTGGTATCAGCCCTCGGGCAGCTCCTTTTACATCACCAACAACATTTCTCAAGCAAACGGCATCACCTTCGCCAATGACGGCGACGTGGGATTAAACTGCCTCCAGCAGCCCGGCCAGTACGTCATCGTGCCCCGCAACACAAACGGCGTCCCGAATCCGGCCGTGACCCTTGTCCCCCCCTTTACGATTGAGGTGTGGGCCCAGTTTCAAGCCAATAACGGCGCCAATCGCACCCTGGTTAGCCAGGGCCAGGTACCCGTTATTGTGGGCGGTTCGGACCCCAGCAATCCCTACTACGGCGGCAAGACCACGGGCTGGGCAGGCTTCGCCCTGGGTCAGTATCAGGATTATGTGTATTTTAGTTGCTTCGCGACCAACGCAACTGGAAATAAGTCCTCCGAGTTGGACACCAGCGGCTATAATGCGCATGCGGGCTTTGCACTTGGCGAATGGGTTCATGTCGTTGCCACCTTTGACGGCAGCACCGAGCAAGTCTGGACCAACGGTGTCCTGGCCGGCACGAAGAACCTTTCTGCCAACGGAGCGGGTTTGAAGTATGTCCCTGACCCGACGACCCCGTTGATGATCGGCAACGGCAATGATGTCTCGGTTTCCTCCGGCATGAGTCCCTTCTCCGGCGTGCTGGACGAAGTTGCTATCTATCCTGAAGTTCTGCCACAGTCGAGCATTCAGGCCCACATCGAAACCGCCTATGGAACAAACGCTACCTACGGCAACGTTTATACCAACGCCGTGCTGGCTGATTCCCCGATTCTCTATTATCGACTGAATGATAAGATCAGTCCGGCCAACTCGGGCTACCCCAGCACGACCTTCCCGGCCGCCAGTAATCTCGGCACCCTGGGGGCCAGCGCCGGCGGGGTTTATCAGCCGGGCACTACGCCGGGCGTGGACGGCCCGCCTTACGCCGGGTTCGGGACCTCGACGAAGGCCGTCGCCTTGAACGGTTTTTACGGCGCAGTCGATATTGGCGGGGGGAATCTCCCGGCTGAATTAAACCCCACCAGCACAGCACCCCTGACAGTCGTAAGTTGGTTCCGCGCTAACCCAGCCGATTCTCCCGCTCGTTTCCAGGAAATCCTCGGCCACAGCGACAGTTCTTTCCGTTTTGGTTTGGGCCAGGGGGCTTCTGACATCCATTTCAACCCAGGTCCAGGACCCGAGTTGCAGTTCGCCAACCTTCCGGACGTTGCCACAAACGGTTTTGCCTTCAATGACGGCAAATGGCATATGGCCGCCGGCGTCTCGGATGGGACAAATGAATACCTTTACCTCGACGGCCTGCTCGCCAAGACCGCGGCAACGGCAAATGGCATCGATATTGTCGGTTCCACAAACGACCTGCTCTTGGGCGGCGATCCCCAATACACGGTCGCCAGCGCTTCCTCAGCAAATACCATCCGGAATTTTGACGGACAGGTCGCCCAGGTCGCCTTCTTTACCAATGCCCTGAGCGCAGCGCAGATTGGCCAGATTTATTCCGCTGCGGGCGTTCCTCCTTACATCACCCAGCAACCGGTGTCATTTACCAACAATGCCGGCTCGCCGGGCAGCCTGAGCGTCACCACCCGCGGCACGAGCGCCACTTACCAATGGTACCAAAACGGCTCCGCCATTTCCGGCGCCACAAGCTCGGGTTTGGCCTTTTCACCGCTCGTCCCGGCCAATGCCGGCAGCTACTACGTTATTGCCAACAGCACCTACGGCTCCGTGACGAGCACGGTCGCCCAGGTGTCGGTCTTCAGCACGCCGATCGTTCTCGAACAAAGCCCCACAACAATGCAGATTTTTGCCGGCGCCAGCCCCACGCTCCATGTCAATGCCGCGGGTCCTTCTCTCTCGTATGCTTGGACCTTCAACAGTTCCCCCATTAGTGGGGCGACCGCTTCGACCTACACCGTTGCCAATGCCCAAACCAGCGGCACCTATGGATGCACCGTGCAGAATTCGTATGGATCAACTCCCATCGCTGGTATCTCGATGACGGTACTTGCAGACCCCCTGGCCCGGTACCCAAGAACGGTTCTAAACGATCATCCGATGGATTATTTCCGCCTCGACGAAACGAGCGGCACGACCGCTTACGACTATGCCGGCGGCCTCAACGGCGCCTACACCAATGTGCTCCTCGGCCAGGCCGGTTATAGCACCAATGAACCCAGCCAATTGGCCGCTACCTTCGGCAGCTTGAACCCCGTGGATAGTTTCGTCGGCCAAGTCCCCTCGTATCTGAACTTTTCCACCCCAACCAACCAAAGCGCCGAATTCTCGATTGAAGGCTGGGTTAATGGAGGCTATGGCCAAAGCCTGGATGCGGGCATCATCACCCTGGGCTACGGCAACGGCGGCGAGCAGTTCAATCTTGATACCGGCGGCAAAGACCCGGCGCACGACTATCGCTTCTTCGTCCGGGACGCCGGCGGCAACGTCTATGCGGCGACGGCAAATAGCGCGCCCAATGACAATCAATGGCACCATGTCGTTGGCGTTTGCGACGAGCCTAATGGCTCGGTGCGACTCTACGTGGACGGGGTGCTGAGCGCCAGCACCAGCATCAAGACCAACGTCGGCTTGCTCGCCTCCAGCACCCCGCTGAGCATCGGGTCGCGCCAATCCGGGGCAGGCACGCCTCACGACAGCCAGTTCACTGGCAGCATCGACGATGTGGCAGTGTATAGTTACGCCCTGAGTTCCAGCCAGGTCCAGGCCCATTACTACGGCTCGGGCGTCGCTCCGCTCATCACTGTGCAACCCACCAATTCCGTCGTAAACGAAGACACCACTGCCCAGCTTTTCCTCGGTGTCTGAGGGACCCCGCCTTTGGCTTACCAATGGTATGATATGACCAGCGGTTCGCCTGTGGCGCTCGCAGGGCAGACCAATGCCACGCTGACGATCAGCAATATCAGCGTCAATGCCACCGGCGATTATTACGAAGCCGTCGTGACGAATCTCTATGGCCAGGCTACCAGCGTTGAGGCCCAGATATTTGTCGTGCAAGGGCCGCCGTTCATCGCGACGGACATCTCGCCCCTGACGGCTACAAACACCCAAGGCACGCCTATGACTTATACTGTCGTGCCCGGCGGCTCCGCCCCGTTCACTTATGTATGGACTGAGAACGGCTCGCCAATCCCGGGCGCCACCAACGCCAGCTTGACGGTCGGAACTCCCGTCGGCACCAACTATTTCATGGTCACCGTTAGCAATGCCCACGGCTCGGCCCCTTCAAGCACTGCTGAACTGGTCGGGCTTCCGGTCCCGACTCTCAACCCGGGCGATTACACGTATCATCTCAAGATCACCTTCGCCGGCTATGACCGCGGTGAAGCCTTGTTCAACTTCCCCTCCCTGGTCGAGATTGGCACCAATCTGCCCGGATTCTCCTACTCGCAATTAGCCTCGCCGGACGGCGGGGACATCCGGTTCACCGACTCGAGCGGCACGCGTGAGATTCCACACGAGATCGACGAGTGGCATCCGGACGGCGTTTCGTCCATCTGGGTCCGAGTGCCGTCATTGGCAACCAACACTGACAGCATTAACATGTATTGGGGCAACGCAGCGGCTACTACCCCGCTGGCCTGGACCACCAATGGCGAAGTCTGGGTCCCGGTCTCCGGCAGCGCTCCTTTCGATGTGGTTTATCACATGAAAGAAGGGGCACTGCCTTTTGCCGACAGCACGGCTCAGTTCCCGGCTCTGACCGGCGTTGCCCCGGCGGCTACCCCTGGCATTATTGGGACGGCTGGGCTGTTCTCGGGCGCTTCCTACCTCGATGCAGGTGTCGTCAACCTCGGTCAGGCCTTTACCCTCTCGGCTTGGGTGAATATCGACCCCACCGCCGCCAGCATCCAAACCACTTGGGCCAACCAACACGGGGGTTATGGCGCGCCCGGTTTCGCCTTGTTCGTCAATACCTACGGCAACACCGACCAGAAGATCGACTTCGCAAGCGGCGATGGCACCGCAGGCAACGAGGCGACAACCGCCGCTGGAACCGTCAGCTTCGGCCAATGGCATTTGCTCAGCGCCTCGGTGGACCTGAACGCAGGAAGCGTGCTGTTTTTTATGGACGGCGCCAATGTGCCAGGCAACACGGTCGCTGTGCCAACGCTTGCCAATGACGTCGATCTCTTCCTCGGTGCGTTCACAAACAACGCCCTTTATATGCACGGCGCTATCGATGAAGCCCGCGTTCAGAAGGGCACAAACTCCGTCAACTGGGCCTGGGCCAGTTACATGACCGTCGCCCAGAACAGCACGTTCGAGAATTATACCGGGCTCAGCAGTTCGGCCGTGGTTCTCAGCGGCCAGGGCTCGGGCCAGGCCCTCACTCTGAGCTGGCCTCAAGGCACACTCCAGTCGGCCAGCCAGGCCCAAGGACCTTATAACAATGTGCCCAATGCTACCTCGCCATGGCCCGTGCAGATGACCGGCCCGCAACAGTTCTTCCGCGTTCTAGTCAAGTAGAACCCGCCAACCTTTGGACCAGTTGAACTCAAGCGGCCGGGAAACAATTCCCGGCCGCTTTTTTACTCAGAGAGGGACGAGCTCCCGCAGGGCCGATATTGAAAGCGCGTTTTGAAAATGGACGGCTCCCGTTCCTCCTCGTCCTCGTCCTTCGTCCTCGATTTTCCAGTTTTTCGAGGACGAGGACGAATGGCGGCAATTCTATTTTTAAAACAGGCTCTGGGACCTGCCCTATTAGCGCAGGAGCTCGCCCCCCCGCGATCGGCGCTCGCATGTGCATTATTCACATAAATCGTATAGGATACTTCGATGATTGATCGTTTGTTGATTTCAAGGAGGGCAGGCCAGTTGCCCCAATCGCCGACGGGCCCGAGTACAAGTTGGCGTTTGGCAACCAAAGTATTCGCTCTCCTTTTTCTAACGCTCCCTTTGGCGCGCGCGGGAACACTCTCCGATCCCGCCGTGGACTCATACAACGTCCATGTCGGCACGCAGACCTTCGCCGGCCTGTACCAGTTCACCACAAACACGCTCCTGGTCGAAACCGCCCAGGCCATTGAGGGTTTGGGGAGCGACATCATCAAGGGCTATCTCGGAAGCGATTTTTCAAAGCAGTACCACATCAACTTGCCATCCAACGTGACGAATCTCTTGACGCTGGCACGCGACGAACCCTCCTGCCATCAGATGCTCGATATGCCCTTCCGCCATTTTGTCCTCTGGGCCTATCCCTTTGGCAATTCCTGGCCGTTCGACGGTTACTCCGCCAGCGAGGCCGCCGATGATTACAAGGAAATGTTCGACCTGACCTGTTACTTCCTGACCAACTACAACAACTCCGGCAAAACCTTTTACCTCGGCCATTGGGAGGGGGATTGGTACCTGCTGCCCAATTACAATACCTCGACCAATCCGAGCCCCATCGCCATTGAGGGCATGATTAACTGGCTCAATAACCGGCAAAAGGCCATTGATGATGCCAAAAAGGCCGTTCAATATACCAACGTCAACGTCTTTGGCTACGCCGAGGTCGTTCGCGTGCTCGACGCCCTGAGCGGCAACACAAATATCAACCAGCGCATGATCAACAAGGTCATTCCCTATGTCACGAATCTCGATTATCTCTCCTATTCCTCCTATGACGTGATGAACGCCAGCGCTGCCACATTGGATTCTGACCTCAATTTCATCGAGTCCAATCTGCCAACCAACAAGGCCAGCGTTGTGCCTGGCCAGCGCATTTGGATAGGCGAATATGGCTGGGGGGGAAGCTATTCGACCGCTGCCCAGGAGCCCCTTACCCGCGCGTACATCCAGCGCTTGCTCGCCTGGGGGCCTCTGCGTTTTATCCTGTTTTGGGAAATTTATGATAACGAAACCAACAAGAATTACTGTCTCATCGATTCCAACAATGTCAAAGTAGCTTCCTATTACCTCCACCAACGGTTCATCAACGATGCCCGCCTGCTCACTGCCCAGTTTAAAGAAACCCATGGCCAATTGCCCAATGATTCGGAATTCGCCTCGTTCACCATCCCCCTTTTGAACCAGCCCCTGCCGCCCCCCGTCCGCCTCAGCCTCTCCAATGCGCCGGCTCGACTCCTGGACCCGTCCTCCGCATCGGTTAGCGGCACGTTGGCCCAGGGAATTTATGGCGATGATCAGGCCGACGTCTGGGTTTTTTGGGGCCGCCAGGATGGTGGCGTCACGCGAGCAGCCTGGGAGCAGGGCCGGTTTTTGGGAGTAAACACCCACTTCAACCCGGCGACGTTCTCCACTGTCCTGACCAACCTCGTTCCTCAAACCAATTATTACTTCCGCTTTTATGCCACCAATTCCGCAGCGGAATCCTGGGCGCCCGCCTCCGCCTCTTTCACCACCAGCATCCTGAACCCGCAAGATTATGGGAGTCGCTTTCGGATTACTTTCTCCGGATATGCTCGGGGCGAGGCGCTTCTGAAATTTCCTGTGCTCGTGACTCTCAGCACTAATCTCCCCGGCTTTTCCTATCGCCATTTCGCTTCACCCACAGGCGGTGACCTGCGCTTTACCGATGCCGGCGGTCTGATGGTCATTCCCCATGAGATCGATGAATGGAACACCAACGGCGCCTCGTATGTTTGGGTCCAGGTACCCCAACTCTCAGGCCCAACAGACTTTATCTGGGCATATTGGGGCAATCCCCTGGCAGCCAGCCCCGAGGCTTCATCCACCAACGGCGCCGTGTGGTCCCCAGGTTATGACCTGGTGTGGCATCTCAAGGAGAATGGCTTCCCTTATGCCGATAGCGCCCAGCAACATCCGGCCCAAACCGGCGTTAAGCCCCTTTCCACTCCCGGCTTGGTCGGACGCGGGGTCCAGTTCGATGGGGTCTCCCAGTATCTGGACGCCGGCCCCGTCAACCTCGGCAGCGCTTTCACACTCTCGGCCTGGGTAAAACTCGACCCCGCAGCCACCAACATCCAGACCATCTGGGCTAATAAGCCCGGAGGCTATAACTCCCCCGGCTTCGCGCTGTTCGTCAATAGCTACCAGACTGCCGATGGAAAATTGACTCTTGAGACCGGTAACGGCACCCTCGGGCTGGCCGCTTCTACCACCAGCTATGCCGTTACGACTAACGGCTGGCACTACGTCGCCGCCGCCATTGATGAGGCCGCCGGCACAGCCCATCTCTACGTCGATGGGGCCGATGAGACCCAATCCGGCAGCATCCGCACCGATTTCCCCAACCAGACCGGCATCAACCTGGCTCGCTTTACCAACAGCTCCCTATACTGGCAAGGCGCCATGGACGAGGCCCGAATCCAGGCGGGGGCGTGCTCTTCCAATTGGGCATGGGCCAGTTGGATGACCGGCGCCGCCAATACGGGTTTGGCCACCTACTCCGCCATCAAACAACTGGCCCCCTTGTTGTCCCTGGTGGCCGGTAGCGGTAACATCGTCCTTCAATGGCCTGCCAGCGCTGTGGGCTTCACTCTTTACACTGCCACCAACCTCACCCCGCCCCTCAATTGGATGCCCGCGCCCATTCAACCAGTCCTTAGCAATAACCAATGGCAGACACAGATTCCTGCCGATACCAACGTTTCGGCTTTCTTCCGCCTGCAAGAGTGAAGGAGTCTGGCGGCCGAGCGTAGCGGAAACATGCAGAAAGAAACAAGAGGAAACGGAGATTCTGGATTCTGGAGATTCTTGAGGCACTTTTGTGGGCAACTGAGGCGCAAACGGGGCCTCACCATTCAGTGACCAGCCACAAGGGTGCAAGACACAGCTTTGGCTTCCTGTTCACGGCCTCCGTTTTTTCTGTTGTCTCCTGTTCAACCTGTCGGGAATCGAGAATCAAAATTCTAAAGTCTCCTGTCCCGGATCAGGACACCCGCCGCATCCTCCGAACCTCACCCTCTTTTTCCCGGTCCCGTTAAACGCGAGAAACGCCATTCCCATTCATTGTCCACCAAACTGGCATAAGCCTTGCAGTATTGAGTTTTTGCAGTTTCGGCGCTTGGAGCCTTTCGGGTGGTTGTTGCCGCAGTATCGGGCCAGGACCACACCGGCTCCCACGCCTGTCGCAACAATCGAATTTTTAATAGCGTGGCACCAGCATCACAAAGACGCCTGACGACCTTCACCCGAGTGGTCATCCTCACCGCTGTCTATTTCCTCGGCGGCCTCCTCGGCAAAGAATCCTCCTTCCTTTCGGGCAGCATCGCCCTGGTCTGGCCGCCCTCCGGCATCGCTTTGGCCGCCATCCTCCTGTTTGGCTACCGGTTTTGGCCCGGCGTCGCCCTCGGCGCGGTCATGTTTGCCCTTATGGACGGCGTGCCCCTGGGCTTTTTCACTTTCGGCACGGCTATTGGCAATACGATTGGCGCCATCGTTTGCACCTTCCTCCTTAAGAACCTGGCTTCCTTTGATAACCGCATGGAGCGCACCCGCGACGTAACAGCCTTCATCGGCTTGGCCGCCTTCCTCGGCACCACCGTCAACGCCACCTTTAACGTCGTCAGCCTTATCTATTCAGGCACCATCTCCTGGGATGCACTCTTCCCCAAAGTCCTCGAATGGTGGGTCCCCAACGCCCTCGCCGGCTTGGTCGTCGCCCCGTTCATTGTTGTCTGGGCCACCCCTGCCACTTTCCGCTGGAATCCCAAACTCATCGCTGAGGCCGTTATTTGCGCAACCGGCCTGGTGCTCGGGACCCTCATCTCCTTTGATTCGTGGTTCGTTTATGGCATCCAGAACTACCCGTTAGCCTATCTGCCCTTCCCCTTCCTGGTCTGGGGGGCCTTGCGCTTCGGCCAGCGCGGCGCCACCACCGGCACCTTGCTCGTCACTGGCCTGGCCATTTATTCCCTCTTGCAGCGGCGCGGCCCCTTCCTGGCCAATACCGAGGCCGACAGCTTGATGCTCATCGGCAGTTATATCGGAATTCTAGCCGTTACTAACATGCTCCTGGCTGCCGCCGCTGCCGAGCGCCGCACCGCCGAACGCGCCGTCGCCGCCAGCGAAAAACGCTTCCGCGCCGTTGTTGAGGACCAAACGGACCTCATCTGCCGTTTCACCCCAGACGGCGCCCTGACCTTCGTTAATGGCGCCTACTGCCGGTTTCGCGGCAAAACCCGCGAACAACTCCTGGGCTCCAATTTCTTTCACACCCTCTCTTCCCAGGACGCCGATGTGCCCCTCAGCCACTTCAACTCCCTGCCCAAGGAAAAGCCCGTTATCACTTTCGACCACCGCCTCACCGGCCCGGACAGCCAGGTCACCTGGCAACAATATACCGTTCGGCGCCTCTTCGCCGAACAAGGCGATACGTTTGAATTTCAGGCCGTCATCCAGGACATCTCCCATCGCAAACGGGCCGAAGATGCCCTTCAGCACGCCAAAGAAGCCGCCGAAGCCGCCAACCGCGCCAAGAGCCAGTTCCTGGCCAATATGAGCCACGAACTGCGCACCCCCCTCAACGCTATCATCGGCTTCTCAGAAATCCTCGCCGATAAAACCTTCGGCGAACTCAACCCCCGCCAGGTCAAATACTCCAACCACATCCTCACCAGCGGGCGCCATCTGCTCCAGCTTATCAATGACATCCTGGACCTCTCCAAAGTCGAGGCTGGCCGTGTCGAGCTTTCTCGAACCCTCTTCAGCGTCCCGCAAGCCCTGCAAAACGTCCACGCCATCGTCAAAACTCTCGCTTACAAAAAATCCATTATCCTCGATGTCCAGACCGCCCCCGACCTGCCGCCCCTCTTTGCCGATGAAGCCAAGCTCAAGCAGATCATGTACAACCTGCTCAGCAACGCCATTAAATTCACCCCCGACCATGGCCGCGTCACCATTACCGCCGCTCGCCACACTGCCGATGCGCCAGCTAACGGGTCATCGCACATGGCTAATGCCGGCGACTGCCTCATCGTCTCCGTCACCGATACCGGCATCGGCATCCATCCCAAGGACCAGCAGCGCATCTTCGTCGAATTCGAGCAGGTCGATTCCTCCTATGGCCGCCAGCAGCAGGGCACCGGCCTGGGTTTGGCTTTGACCAAGAGGCTCATTGAACTCCATGGCGGTCGCGTTTGGGTCGAGAGCGAAGGCATCGAGGGGCGCGGCAGCTCCTTTAGCTTTTTCATCCCCTTCAAAGAACCTCCCCCTGATTTAACCGTCGAATCCCACCCGGCCAGCAATCTCCACCGCCAGGGTGACACCGGCTTTATTAAGAAAGATGCCAACGCACAACCATCGAGTATTGGTGATCGAGGACAACCAGTTGAATCTGGAGCTGGCCACTGATCTCCTCGAAGCCTACGGGTTCACGGTCTTTCAGGCCCACTCGGCCGAGGAAGGCCTCCAGTTGGCCCGCGCCGCCATGCCCGACATCGTCCTCATGGACCTCGGCCTCCCCGGCCTCGATGGCCTCTCCGCCACTCAAAACCTCAAATCCGACCCCGCCACCGCTCACATCTCTGTCGTCGCCCTCACCGCTCACGCCATGCGCGGGGATGACCACCTCGCCGCCGCCGCCGGCTGCGATGGCTACTTTACCAAACCTATCGACACACGCACCTTCGCCGGGCGCGTCGGCGAGTTCATCGCCGCTGCCCAAGCCCGGCGAACATCGCCTGTCAGCAATGTCCAACTCTCCCATTAATCACCATGGAAACCACTGCCCTCAACGAAAAACCTGGTATCGCCCTGCCTCAGCGCGGGTTAGGCCGTGTCCTTCTCGTCGATGACGAGGAGCCCAACCGGATTCTCCTGCGCGATTCCCTCGCTCTTCGCGGTTACGAAGTCCTCGAAGCCGACTCCAGTCTCCAGGCCCTGCGCCTCATCGCCACCTCACCCCCCGATGCCATCCTCCTGGATGTCATGATGCCCGGCATGGATGGCTTCCAGCTCTGCCGCCGCCTCAAACGCGACCGCCAGACCGCCCCCATCCCAATCCTCATGATTACCGCCCTCTCCGCGCGTAAAGAGCGCCTGATGGGCATCGAAGCGGGCGCTAACGATTTCCTGGCCAAGCCGGTCGATATGCAGGACCTGATCCTGCGCGTCGCCAACGCCGTCTATGCCAAACATCTCTTCGACAAGCTCCAGTTCGAACGTGAAAATTCCGAGCGCCTCTTGCTCAACATCCTCCCGCGCCCCATCGCCGAGCGCATGAAAAAGGGCCAGACCTCCATCGCCGATCATCACCCGGACGTCACCGTCCTGCTCGCCGACCTCGTCGGCTTCACCGCCTTGACCTCGCACGTTGCCCCCGAGGAAATCGTTTCCCTCCTCAACGAAATCTTTTCCACCTTCGATCTGCTGGCCGAAAAACATCGCCTCGAAAAAATCAAAACCATGGGCGACGCCTACATGGTTGCCGCGGGCTTGCCCTCGCCGCGCCCCGACCATGCCGAGGCCGTCGCGCAGTTCGCCCTGGAATTGCGGCTGGCCCTCGAAGAATTCAATACCCAATACGATACCTCCATCCAAATCCGAATCGGGTTCAATGCCGGCCCGGTCATTGCGGGCGTGATTGGGCGCAAAAAGTTCGCCTATGATTTGTGGGGTGATACCGTCAACGTGGCCTGCCGCCTCGAATCCATGGCCCAGCCCGGCAGCATCCAGGTCTCCCAGGCCACCTCCCAGCGCCTCAAGGGCCTCTTCCGCTTTGATAACCAACGCGCCTTGGACGTAAAAGGCTGCGGCCCCATGGTGGTCTGCAACCTTGTCGGACGCGCATCGGAGGGGTGAGTTCCGCGAGTCCCCAAGCCAGGGGACCGGCTGTCCCGGAGGGACATCCGACAATAGCCCAACGCTTCAGCGTTGGGGGTGATGCTGCAGCCCTTAGTCCCGGAGGGACGGCTGAAGCTGGGTTTCACATTAATTCTACGCAGTTGGCGATATTCCCTAACGGAATGACATTGCGTTGAAACCAAGCATGCAACGGGAACAAGGCGAAAAACCAAGGGCCAGATTGAGAACTATGGACGATTGGGCAGCCGTAACCAACCTGCGGGTGTTCGTGGTGAAGCGATGAAATAATGCCCATTGGTCACTGTCAGAGAGAGCCGCTGCCTGGTGTGCCCAAGAATGTTTTGCTGGATGATTTCCACGGCGCTTTCCCCTGCCTCCGTCACGATGCCGACGTGCCCATATTTCGTGTCGGTGAACACCACGAGGTCATCGGGCCGCGGTCTGTCAGTTGAGCCATTGCGGTATTGAACCAAACCACGTCGCCCATTCAATCCACCATCAGGCACCGCCTCATCGAAAAAGCTCCTCGCGTGTCCCATCACATCCGGCATTTTGTGGTGTTTGGCAATGTAGTAAAAGCGTTTGACGAACTCCACGCATTGCCACTTCTGGCCGAAGTAATAACCATCGGGCGCATAATTCCTGCCGTGACTACGGAAGAAAAGCACGCCGTTATCGAAAACTGGAATTCCATGCCAGTGACCACGTCAACCGGGCGAATAGTGCATCGGGTTTTATCCCAGGCACGTTGAATTGACATCGCTTTTAAGCGCGGCGAGATTTATCTCCGAAAAGGACCCTCGCCCGCCACTAACCGGGCGGGGGCGCCTCGGGTGTTGGAAAAACTTGAATGGGAAGCAGCGTGTACAGGGAGGTGCAGCAAACATCGATGAATGCTGAGGGGGCCGGACTCCTCAGCGAATTCGATCTGCACCTCTTTAATGAAGGGACTCACGTGCAACTTCACGAAAAACTCGACGCCCAGCCGGTTGCGGTGAATGGAACGGAGGGCACTCACTTCGCCGTGTGGGCGCCTAACGCGCAGCGTGTCTTTGTTGCGGGAGATTTCAACGGCTGGAACAACCGCACTCACCCGCTCGGGCCCTTAGGCCAAAGCGGCATTTGGTCAGGATTCATCCCGCACGCCGGCCCCGGCGCGGCTTACCGCTACCATCTCATTTCGCGGCATCACGGCTATGAGCTGGACCGATTTGACCCGCTCGGTTTCCGTCAAAAAAACAGCCGCAGCAGGCCTCGTTAGTTTGCAACCTGGACTATCAGTGGCAGGACCAGGATTGGATGGCCCACCGGCTTCAGCGCCATCAAACCGAATCACCTCTGGCATTTTATCAAGTGGACCTCGCCTCCTGGATGCGCGTGCCAGAGGAAGGCAATCGTCCCCTGACCTACCGCGAATTAGCCCCCAAACTAGCTGACTACGCCATGCGAATGGGCTTTACCCATCTCCAGTTGATGCCCGTCATGGAGCATCCACCCGGACACCCCTACCAGATCACGGGCTATTTTGCCCCAGACAGCCGCCACGGGGCGCCGCAGGATTTGATGTATCTGATCGATCATCTCCACCAACACGTTATCGGCGTCATCCTGGATTGGGTCCCTGCCCATTTCCCCGCCGAGGAGCCGGGCCTGGCTTATTTTGACGGGACGCAGTTATATGAACGGGGTTTTTGCCGGCTGGCTTTGGCAGAAGACCCCGGCGCGTGCAGCTTCGATTACGAGCGCGGGCAGGTGCGCAGTTTTATTTTGAGCAACGCCCTGTTCTGGCTGGAAAAGTACCATGCGGATGGGTTGCGACTCGACTCGCTGGAGGTCATGCTCTTTCTCGATTTCGCCCTGCAAAGCGGCCAATGGGTCCCCAATCCCCATGGTGGACGCGAGAACCTGGCGGGCCTGGATTTCCTCAAGCGCTTAAACACCGAGGTCAGCCAGCGCTTCCCGGATGTCCTGCGCATAGCTCAGGAAACCACCGCCTGGCCCATGCTCACTCATCCTGCTCAGAGCGGCGGCGCAGGGTTTAGTTCTAAATGGGACCAGCATTTTATCGACCAGACACTCGATTACTTCAGTCACGAGCCTTGTTACCGCAAGTTTCACCACAATAAATTGACCCAGCGCGCCGGCGATGTCTTTAGCGAGCGCTTTGTGCTGCCGCTATCGCACCAACTCGTCCTGCCAGGCCACAATTCGATTCTGGCCAGAATGCCAGGAGACGAGTGGCAACGCTTTGCCAATGTGCGGCTCCTGCTGAGCTATCTCTATCTAGAGCCTGTCCCAAAAGCGGGGTTTTTGGCGATGATGGAAATGCAACTAATGAATGTATTCGTAATGATAAGCTACACTAGGCATCAGTGCCAATTCACCTCGTTAGCATGTCGAAATCCGCTTGTCCAGTACACACCGCGCGGGTGATTACTGCGCCGGAAAAATCCTTTCGGCGGGGTTCAGGCCGCCTCTGACTCTGCCTGTGCCATTTCCGCTGGCTGGAGCCGCGCCAGCACCCAGAGGTTATGCACCAAGACCGTCCA